>CALIBA010000337.1 GCA_938045435.1 uncultured Selenomonas sp. | reverse complement strand
TCAGAGTACACATAAATAGAAGGGAGGCGAGGCGGTGCAGCGCATCTTAGAAATGGTGGGGGCGTTTGTTCTCACACATTTGGCGAACATCGGCCGCATTACGATGCTGTACGGTGAAACGATGCGTCAGGTTACGCGCCGTCTGCGCCTTAGAAGCATCATCTATCAGATGGCACATTTGGGCGCGGACTCCCTGCTCATCGTAGGACTGACGCTTCTCTTTACGGGGGTTGTGCTGACGCTTCAGATCGCACACGAATTTATCCGCTATGGTGCACAGAGCACCATCGGCGCAGTTATCGCCATCGGCATTGGACGTGAGCTTGGCCCCGTGCTCGTCGGCGTTGTCTGTGCGGGGCGTGTAGGGGCAGCGATTACAGCAGAGGTCTCCACTATGAAGGTCACGGAGCAGATCGATGCGCTGCGCGTCATGGCGGTCAGTCCCGTGGGCTATCTCATCGTCCCTCGTATGCTCGCTTGTATGATCGTCGTGCCCATCCTGACGGTGTTCGGTGATGTCATCGGTGTGTACGGCGGCTATCTCACCGCTGTATATTACTCGGGTATTTCGCCCTATACATTCACGCATTCCATTACGCAGTTCGCACAGATCTATGATATGACAGGCGGCCTCATCAAGGCGATTTTTTTCGGCAACGTCATCGCCGTTCTTGGCTGTCACTATGGTCTTTCAGCGCCCAGCGGTGCAGAGGGCGTCGGCAAGGCGACCATGCAGACCGTTGTCACGTCGATCATCGTGATCTTCATACTGAACGCAGTGCTGACATTTTTCCTGTTCTGAGCGGGAGGGGCCTATGATTCGACTGCGGCACATTTTTCGGCGCTTCGGTGAAAAAACTGTACTGAAGGACATCAGTCTAACCATCGACAAGGGGGAGACCATTGCCATCATCGGCGGTTCAGGCTCTGGGAAATCGACGCTCCTGCGCCTTATGATCGGTCTTGACCGCCCCTCCTCGGGGGAAATCTACATCGGCGGCGAGAACATCACCACGCTCAATGAGAATGCACTCGACCGCGTGCGCCTGCGCATGGGGATGGTCTTTCAATACTCTGCACTCTTTGACTCGATGAGTGTCGGGGAGAACGTCGCCTTTGGTCTGCGCGAACATGCGCACGCATCGGAGGCAGAGATACGGCGCATTGTTGCGGAAAAACTCGAACTCGTCGGACTGCCGGGCGCAGCGCAGATGATGCCGCAGGAGCTTTCGGGCGGTATGAAAAAACGTGTTGGCCTTGCGCGGGCGATTGCGACCAATCCAGAGATCATCTTTTACGATGAGCCAAGTTCTGGACTGGATCCCATCATGACCGCAAAGATCGATGAGCTGATCATTGATATGCAGAAAAAACTGGATGTGACATCTGTTGTTGTTACACACGATATGGTGAGTGCAAGCCGCATCGCCGACCGCATCGCCATGATCTACGAGGGGGAACTTATCGCAGTAGATACCGTGGAACGATTTCAGGACATACAGGACGCGCGTGTACAGGCATTTTTCCGCGCGCTCCACCATCGAAGGGAGGAACACGCATGAGTGCCGAGGCGAAAGTTGGCGCATTTACGCTGGGAGGACTGGGGCTGTTGCTTGCGGTCATTTTGTTCTTTGGCGGGCTGCGCCTCGGCGGGAACCATGACTATACGCTCTATGCAGGCTTTGGCCGTGCCGTTGGGCTCAACCCAGAGGCGCAGGTGCTCCTCTCGGGTGTTCCCGTCGGACAGGTGCAGGATATTGTCAGTGACGGCAGGGGCGTCACTGTTTCCATGACGATTCATGACGGCGTAAAAATTCCGCGTGGCTCCTCCATCACCATCGCGCAGCCTGGCATCATGGGGGATAAATTTGTCATCATCACGCCCTCTGCGCGGACGGACTACTATGGCAGCGGAGACTATCTCTATGGTGAGGATGAGATGGGGATGGACACCATGTTCATCGAGCTGAACAAGATGATTGTTCAAGTGGAGGATATGCTCACCTCACTGAATAGCATCGTCGGTGCGCCGGGATTTCAGACCTCAG
>CALIBA010000336.1 GCA_938045435.1 uncultured Selenomonas sp. | reverse complement strand
GCGTCGCCCTGCGCGCCAGAGACGCCCGCTTCCCGCCGCTGCGCCAGTTCATCAGTGTGCTCGCCGAAGAAATCCGCCGCGAGCCGCGCGCACTCTTCTTCCCGCGCCGCACCGCCACAAACGAAAACAGCGCGAGCAAATAACCCCCAACCACCCACGGAGCCCACATGACCCACCCCCTCCACCTCCTCGACGGCGGCATGGGCCGCGAACTCTTGCGGCGCGGCGCGCCCTTCGCCCAACCCGAATGGTCGGCGCTCGCCCTCATGCAAGCGTCCGCCACCGTGCAAGAAGTCCACGCCGCGTACATCGCAGCCGGTGCCGAAACCCTCACCACCAACAGCTACGCGCTCGTTCCCTTCCACATCGGCGAAGAACGCTTCCGCGCCCGCGCAGGCGAACTCGCCGCACTAGCGGGCAAACTGGCGCGCCAAGCCGTTACCGCCAGCGGCAAAAACGTGACCATCGCGGGCTCACTGCCGCCCCTCTTTGGCTCCTACCGCCCCGACCTGTTCGACCCGGCGCGCGCCGCAGAAATCGCCCGACCGCTCATCGACGGTCAGGCGCCGTATACAGACCTGTGGTTGGCGGAGACCCAAAGCAGCATCGCTGAAGTCCGCGCCCTGCACGCCCTCACCGCACGCGACCGCCCCTTCTGGGCATCCTTCACCCTTGAAGACGAACCGCCTGCCGAGCCGCCCCGCTTGCGTAGCGGCGAAACCGTTGCCGCTGCTGTCGCTGCCGCGCTCGAACTCAAACTCGACGCGCTGCTCTTTAACTGCAGCCACCCCGAAGCGATGACCGCCGCGCTCAAAACCGCGCGTGCCACGATTGACGCGGCGGGCAGCGCGATGCGCCTCGGCGTCTATGCCAACGCCTTTGCGGCGCATGGCACAGACGAAGAAGCCCTGCCCGCCAACGACGGCCTCGACGACATCCGTGCCGACCTCACCCCCGCCGCTTATGGCGACTGGGCTGCGCGCTGGCGCGATGCGGGCGCGGACATCATCGGCGGTTGCTGCGGCGTCGGCGCGGCACATATCGCGGCGATTGCACAATGGCGCGACGCCGTGCAACCATAAACCTTTCCCAACCCACGGAGCATTTCATGAAGAAAACCCTCATCGCCCTCGCCCTCGCGCTGGGCACCGTCGCCGTCCAGGCGGAAAACACCACCACGCTGCATGGCTCCATGCCTAGTGCCTTTGAAGTCCGCAAGGCTGAACTGCCGCAGCGCCTCGACGTCAAGCTGCCGGACAGCATCCGCCTCGCCGAACAGGCGGCAAAACTGGCGCCGCTTGACTACACCCCCGGCGAAGGCAAGACGTACTACTTTGACGCCAAGGGCAACAAGGCGGAGAAACCCGTCCAGGACGGCTACTACCGCAAAATCCTCGGCAAAACCGCCGATGGCCGCACCGTCGTCCAGGACTTCTACCAGGACAGCGACAAGCCGCAAATCGCGCCGAGCATCCTGCGCCAGGGCGCGGCAGAAGACGATTTCGACGGCGATTTGTCCGACAGCACCCTTGTCCATTACAACCGCGACGGCAGCGTCAGCGCCATCGCCCCGCTGCAGGACGGCAAGGCGACCGGCCATCCTGCCCTCTACCACAACGGCGTGCTGACGATACAAGCCCCGTTGCCCGAAGGCGGCAGCGATACCAACGACCCTTTCACCGCGCTCGCCGCCTACGCGACGACGCACGGACGGATGTTCTACCCGGACGGCACGCTGATGGCGATGATCCCGTCTGGCGACGGCAAGAAGGATGCCGCCACCGCCGCCCTCTGGCGTGCCGATGGCAGCCTGCTGATGTCGCAACGCAAGCAGGGCGACAAGGAAGAAATCACCTTTTGGAGCGCGGACGGCAAGGCGCTGGAAAAAGGCTCGCTGGCGGAAATGAAGGCCGCGCAGGAAATGCTGAAACTGATGGACTCGATTGAAAACACAACCAAGGCGATGAAAGAACAGCTCCAATAGGGGGTGTTTGCAATTCATTTTGGATGCGGTCGCTACGCGATTTTTCACACCCCCTCCCTGACTCTCCCCTGCAGGGCGCGCCGCCCCGCAGCGGGCGAGTTCCGCGTAGGGTGTGTGGCGGCGTAGCCGACACGCACGCGGGAATTTGATATCGGCAAACGCGTGCGTGCCTGCGGCACACACCCTACAAACCAATGGTGTAGCTCACAAAATCGTCGCCACGCAACCACGTCGCCCTCCCCAAAACTAAAAACCGGGCAACCCCGCACCGCGCCGCCCGCGCCTATAATTGCCGCAGAACCCCAAACCTGAAAGGAGCCATCCATGACCCACACCCTGCGCGCCGCCGCCTGCGCCTTCGCACTCGCCCTCCTGCCCGCAACCGCCGCCGAGAGCGACAACAACCGCGACGACATCAAACCCGCCGACCTCGTCCACATCCTCATCGGCGCCTACGAAGGCGCCGCCGATGCCGCCGACCGCAGCGGCCACCCCTTCGGCGACGAACGCCTGAGCCACGAACAACTGATGCGTTTTGAAGCGAACTTCAACCAGGTACAACAAGGCCTGCAAAACATCACCCGCCCGGACGGCAGCATTGACGGCGACCGCGCCGCCGCACTGCTCAACGAACTGCAAGACCGGCACGGCGATGGCCGCACCATCGACTTCGTCCGCGCGCTCAACACCCTGCGCCAACTCGAACAACAGCCGGACGGCCTCAGCCTCGACAACATCCTCGGCCTCTTTGCCGCGCACAAAAACGACCGCAGCAGCACCATCGCCATCGCCAACGACGACAACGCCCTGCCCGACCTGCTCAAACTCGTGTACGCCGACCGCCAACTCGGCACGCCCGACCCGGCACGCGAAGCACGCGCACACCGCCTCATCGCCGAAACCCTTGCCAGCGACACCCTCAGCCCGGCGCGCCACGCCGAAATCGCCACACTGCTCGACAAACTGGGCGCGCCGTATCGCGACGACTACCTCAAATGGCAGGCAACCCCGCCGCGCATCGCCATCCGCCCGCAGAGCAGCACCGACACCCTCGAACAACTGACCCGCGACAACCCCGACCTCACCCCCGACCAGCGCGCCCGCATCCAGCAAATCCTGCGCGAACAAAAATAACGCGCTGCCGCGCTGCCCTCCCCTGCCTGGCGTATCCGTAATATAGCCATCCACCGAAAGTTTCAGACAAGGCGCGTCGCTGAAGACAGTACGCGGTTGTACGGCGAGGCGACGCAACACAGTATGAGGCTTTCGGTGGATGGCTATAGTGAACCGAAGAACAGAAAACCGCCGCACTGCAGGGGATGATGAAATCATCGCCTTTGATGGATGGCACCGGATATATACGTTCCATGGAGGAGGCGTACCAGACGATATGGGAGCGGTATTCAGATGAAGAAGAATAAGAAACATCGAAAAACGAAACTGCGTCGGAAACGACAGCAAAGAGAAGATGTTTGGCAGACAAAAGAGGAAGGAACGATGGAAATGGAACAGCAGCAGAAAAGTGTCAATGCAGACAAGATCCGGGGACTGATGGAAAAGGAGGCGTATGCTGAGGCGATTAATACCTGTGCTGATATACTTGCTGAGGGGAAAGAGCCGCCGGAGAGTGTTTTTGGCGATATTGCACGGGCGTATTTTGAGCTTGGCGACTATGAGCGCGCTGCTGACTGGGTTACGGCAACGCTTACGCGTACGCCAGATCATATTGATGTGCGCATCTTGCTTGCGCGGATCTGTCAGCGTGAGAAGCGCATAGAAGATGCACTGAAGATTTATGACCATCTGATTTCAGTGCAGAATGCGAATCTTACAGATGCGCAGCGCAAGGAAATTGATCGCCGTGCAGGGCTTGATGCACGCCTTGATGCGGCGCGAACGAAGCGCGATTATCCCTATCTTGCGGCATTCCTCGGCATGGGAGAAATGCCAAAGCCAAAGGAAGAACCGGTGCACTCACCGTCTGCTAAAACACAAGAGATGAAAGCGCATACGCCTACGGCAGATTCTTTTCATGCACAGGAAAAGGCTGCACAGGTCCTGTCACAGGATATTCGCCCGCGTGACAAGCTTCGTGCGCTGAATGCATTTGCGGGCTTTGCCTATGCCGAAAACGACTATGAAGGGGCAAAATATCTGCTCACAGAGGCGCTGCGCCTTGATCCCGGCAGCAGCGAGACGTTGCGGAATATGGCGCTCCTATTGCATGAGATGGGAGAGCAGGATAAGGCACTGCGTGTCGCCGCGCAAATGAGAAGAACGGACTTCCTCTTGCTGAAGACCATTAAGTCATGAAGCGTCTCAGTATTGTTCTTGCGGTGACAGAGGGGGCGGCGTATCTGCATGCATCGGTAGGGGCAGCAATCGCCGTTTCTGCCGATTTGGATATGGAGGCAGAGTTTTTTGTTGTTGCTCCTGCGTCCAAAGAGACGGCTGCTAGGGAGCAGCTTTCTGCTTGGACTCATTTGCATGTTTTCGTGAGAGATACAGAGTCCCTTGCGCAGCTTTATAACTGCGGGGCAGATGGGGCGACAGGCGATGCCATTCTCTTTTTGCGGGAAGGGGTTCTCCTTCAAAAAGAAGTACTGCAGGCACTGTACAAGGCACTTGCAGCCGATGAGCACATTGGTGCTGTTGGCCCTTTTACCAATCGTACGGTTTACGAATGGCAGTATCTCAATGCCGAGCGTCTCGCAGCAGATGGAGTGGAGCCGTCTGCTGCGCTGAAGCGGTCTTGGACAGAACCAACGGATAGTCTTTTCCTGGAGAATTTTGCACTCCTTGTGCGCCGTGATGTATTTGATGGAGCAGGCAGATTTTGTACTGATTTTCCATGGGTTGGCGGGGAAGATATAGATCTTTCATTTCGCCTCAAGTGCAGGGGCTATCAACTCCTGCGCGTGCCTGTTTATTTGCCGCATATAGACACGGAACTTTATCGTGTCTGTGATATGGTACGCACAAAGTCTCGCCCCCTTTTATTGCAGGCATGGGGACTTGATATAGGTTTGCCGGAATCTCTTTGGCAGAAGGCACTGATGGCGATCGATTGGCAGCAGGATTCCTCCCTGATCCATGCGACCTGCCGCAGCGTGCTGCTGCGTGCCCCGCTTGTCAGTATCTTCCTTATGACCTATAATCGTCCGGCATACTTTAGGGAAGCGCTTGAGAGCGCATTGGCCCAGACCTATCCTAATATTGAGATCATCATCGGTGATTTTGGGACAGATGATCGTACAGAGCAGCTGGTACAGGGCTATCTTGCAGATCGGCGCATACGCTATGTACGTGATCGAACGAACTCGCCAAAAGAAGAACATCATCTTCTGTTTGAACCTCTTGCGCAGGGAGATTATATTCAGTGGCTGATGGATGATGATATGCTCCTGCCGGATAAGCTGACCCTAATGGTCGATGCTTTTTTACGGCATCCCAATGTAACGCTTGTGACATCGCAAAGAGGCGTAATTGATGCAGAAGGGCATTTTATGGGCATGTGGAATGTACCCATGTCTCTGCATGGTTCCTATGAAGTGCTCTCCGGTACAGATATTGGAAGAACTGCATTGATGGAGTGTTCTAACTTTATTGGAGAGCCATCCATTGTGCTCTATAAGCGTACGGGTGATATAAAAATCGCAGAAACAATTGTAGCGAAGGGGCACCAATTCCTCGTAGACATTGCGATGTGGCTGCATTTTCTTACGCAGGGCGATTGTGTCATATTCACACAGGCACTGGGCTTATGTCGTCGGCATGGAGCACAAGAGAGCGCACAGCGCAATGGCCCGATCCATGCTATTGTTGAATGGAAAAAGCTGATGGAAGAATATAGAGACAGCAATATTCTTTCAGAGGAAAATTATCATAGGGGTCTGCAGAAGATCAAGGAGCTGAGTAAACGTTATGTGCCGCTCTCTCATACGGTAGAGCCTTATTTACGTCAAGCACTTGAGGATTGTTATAATCTATGATGGAATAGGGGAGGCGTTCGTGTTTGTTGCAGCAGAATCTTGACATTATCCTTGCGGTGACAGAGGAAGGGCGGTATTTAAAGGCATCAGTGCAGGCGATAGTGACCGCTTGCCGTACGTGCGACATAGAGGCAGACATCGTTGTTGTATCATCCACATCGCATGCCTCTGTCACGCAAGAGATTCTTTCGGACTTTCCGGATGTGCGGGTACTGCTGAGAGATACAGAGTCCCTTGCGCAGCTTTATAACTGGGGGGCAAAAAGTACATCGCGTGAGGCGATTCTCTTTTTACGTGAAGGGATTCTTCTGCAAAAGGATGCCTTGCTTACAATGCTCGATGCACTTGTGATTGATGAACACGTTGGTGCCGTCGGCCCTTTTACCAATCGTACAATTTATAGTTGGCAATATATCAATGCTGCTTATATGGAAGAGGTAGAGGGAAAGACGTTATCTGTCTGGTTGCGCAAGCATTTAACGGGCGCGTCAGAGGGGCTTTTTCTTGAAAATTTTGCGCTGCTGGTACGGCGTAGTATTTTTATGCAGACGGGGGGCTTTTCTGAGGATTTTTTAGAGACGGGCGGGGAGGATATTGATCTTTCGTTCCGCCTTCGATGCGCAGGCTATCATTTACTTCGCGCACCGGCATATCTGCCGCATGAAGGGGCAGATATATATGATCTGTTTATCACAGAAAAAACCACTGCGCGTCTGATCCTGCTGGAGCGCTGGGGACTGGATATTGGCGTTCCCGAAAAACTTTGGACAGATGCTCTTATGGCGATTGACTGGAAGCAGGGACGTTCACTCATTAGAGCTACTTGCCGCAGCGCACTCCTATCTGCACCGCTTGTCAGTATTATGATTCCAACATATAATCGCCCCGCATTTTTTAAGGAGACGCTTGAAAGTGCACGGGCACAGATCTACCCGAACATCGAGATCATCATTTGCGATAATGGGACGGATGATCGCACTGAGACGCTGATGCAGAACTACCGGGATGATATACGCGTGCGCTATGTCAGGAACCGCGCGGCAAAAACCAAGGCAGAGAATTTTATGCCATTTGAACATCTCGCACGGGGAGAATTTCTCCAATGGTGTATGGATGATGACATCCTGCTGCCGGATAAGCTGACGGTCATGGTAGATGCTTTTTTTCAGCATCCGAACGTCACCCTTGTCACATCCCGGCGGGGTACCATTGATGGGCGGGGAAACTTTTTGGGGATGCGGGATCATCTCCCCTTCCTATACGGAAACCATCGTATATTGGATGGAAACAAGGTAGGTAAAGTGACCCTCATGGATCAGATGAATTTTCTTGGTGAACCATCTGCTGTGCTCTTTCGTCGGCGCGATCTCACGCATCATTACTGGAGAGCCGAATCAAGAGGATATACGGTTCTTTCGGACTGTGCCATGTGGTTGCAGCTGCTGGAGCGTGGGGATTGTATGATATTTTCCCGCCCGCTCAGTCTGTATCGCCGTCATGCAGACCAGGAGGGGCAGAATATTGATGTTGTTGTTCGCAGCCGCATCGAGTGGCGGCGTTTAATGGGGGAGTATTGGCGCAGACACCTCTTTTTGGAGAAGGAAGAGGATTATCAGATGGGCATTTCTCATCTTGAGGAGGAGTGTAAAGAATTTATTGAACCCCTTTTACCACAGGCTTCACCGGATGTGCGGCGGGAATATCAAACAGGGGTTGCAGCACTTCCGATCGTTGTGATGTGTCGGTCAGAAGAACCGATTGCAAATATGCGTGTGATGAATGCTCTTTTTCGTTGTATGCAGCGCGGTGCAGTTACGTTAAGCGGATGCATCAGAGAAGGGGATGCACAGCTTGAGATTTATGATGTCACTCACATGTGGGAAACCCTGATTTTATTCCAACGTGTACGGTTTCCCGCAAAACAGCAGAATACCAGACTGTTTGCACAAAGTGGCATGCAAGGAAATATCATACTGCATGAGGTGGACGATCACCCTTCTCGTTGGCCAGAACTTGCCGCATCCAATCATTTTGCCTATCGTGCCGTTTCTGCGGTGCAGACTTCAACACAGACACTTGCTGATTTTTTCCGGGAATTTAATCCGTATGTTCTGCTCTTTGAAAATCAGCTTGAAATATTGCCTGAACAGAGAAATTATGACCTTGCCAATGAGCGTGTAAATATCTTTTTTGGCGCATTCAACCGCCAGGAGGATTGGGCACCGCTCATGCCGGCGATCAACGAGGCCATCCAAACCTATGGAGATCGTCTGTATTTCCGCGTTGCATCGGATCATGCATTCTATGAGGCGCTGCAGACATCGCAGAAGTGGTTTGCAGGGGGCACAAAGGATGGGGATGTCATTGCGCCCTATGAGGTCTATACGGCCGCACTGCATGCTTCAGACATTGCCCTTTTACCGCTGAATGACAACATATTCAACCGCGCTAAATCGGATCTGAAGTTCATTGAGGCAGCGGGGCATGGTGTGGCGGTATTGGCATCGCCTGTTGTCTATGGAAAGAAGGTGCGTGACGGGAAGACGGGACTGATTTATCAGAGCACACGGGACTTTTCAGAGAAACTTGCCAATCTGATTGAGCGTCCTGAGCTTCGGGTACGCCTTGCGGAGAATGCCTATCGCTATGTGAAAGAGCATCGCCTGCTGGATCAGCATGTGGATGAATACATTGCGGCATATCAGGATCTATTTGCGCGGCGGGAGGAACTTGAACGAGAGCGGCTAAAACGCGTGGAACGGTACTTTCCGAAGCTCTGATTTGCACTCTTGTACAGCGTGAAGTATATTGGTTTTTGTAAACCAATATACCAACGGTAAAAAAATGTCGAACTATATGAATACTCGTTCTTTTTCTGTTCTCCTAAAGACCATTGACAGTGTTAGGTGGGTCTTTTATAATGTGATAAAGCATATATTCATGCTTGTCCGTGAAAGGAGCAACAGTGATGACAGGAAAAGTAAAGTGGTTCAGTGCAGATAAGGGATATGGCTTTATCTCGCGTGAGGATGGTGAGGATGTGTTCGTGCATTTTTCCTCCATTCAGGGGGAGGGCTATAAGACACTCAGTGAAGGACAGGAGGTTGAATTTGACATCATTGAAGGGGCCAGAGGCCCACAGGCAGACAATGTCATAAAGAAAGAATAATGAAATCATATCGAAAAGCCCGGCTTACACAGCGGGCTTTTTCATTTGCGTAAATATACCGTTTGCAGGCATATATTAGTATGGTCATCATGATACGCGGATCATTTCACACTGTTTTCTCGGTTCTTTCACCAATACTGTGATGCGCTCCATAACATTGCACAAAGAACTGTTTTTTCTGCATGAACTATGCAGGATTTGACAAAGAACCGAAAAAATTCAGAATTTTGGAAGGGGTTTTTTCCCCCATGTCGAAATAGATACTTAAAAGAGGGAGCGATTCTTAAAAATAAAGCGCTCCCGACAGCAGAAAGGGGCTGTGTTTCATGGCTGCATTCACGATTCGAGGGAAGAATGTCGAGGTTACGCCTGCGCTCCGTGACTATGTGGAAAAGCGTGTGGGCAAGATTATGAAGTATTTCGATAACGTAGGCGATATTGCTGTCTTGCTCTCGGTTGAGGGGAAACATCATAAGGTGGAAGTGACTGCTCCCATTGTCGGCGGGGTTTTGCTGCGTGGGGAAGAGCATTCAGAGGATATGTACAGCTCGATTGACCTTGTCATCGAGAAGCTCGAACGTCAGATTCGCAAACAGAAAACAAAATTGGAGCGCCGTTTCCGTCATGGTGGATTTAAGGCAGAGGCAGTGGAAACTTTTGTACAGCCGCTTCCGGAGGATGAGGATTTCTATCCGGTTGTCAAGACGAAACGCTTCGCTTTGCAGCCGATGGATATTCAAGAAGCGATCATGCAGATGAATTTGGTGAACCACCACTTTTTCGTTTTCCGCAATGCGGATACAGAGGAAGTGAATATTGTTTATCGGCGCAACGATGGAAAGTATGCACTGATCGAAGTAGAGAAGGGCTAAGTGGAGCCGCCACAAGATGGCAATGGGCTGTATGGGAGAATGCAGAGAAAACAGCGTTCTCTCATGCGGCTCTTTTCGTTTTAGGATAGGTGCTGTGGCGCACTCATCTGTTTATTCATAGATCTGTATAGCGTTTTTTGCATCCCTGTTTATTGTATGCTATGATAGACCGATAAGATGATGTATGGAGGAATATGGATGCGAAAAATCTATGTGATTCATCAATGGGTGAGTCTGATCTGTGCACTATTCTTGCTGCTTTTGGTGCTGACCGGACTGCCGCTGCTATTTCGCAGTGAGATACGCGCGTGGAATACGGTCAATCTGCCGCAGAGCGCAGGACCATTGCCGCAGGAGGAGATATGGCAGGCGATGCCGGAGGGGCTTGCGGCGATAGAAAAAGCATTTCCGGGCAAGCAGGCGGTCGCTGTTACGCCAGATTTCTCTGAGGGGATGCTGTACGTTCTCGTCAAAGATATGGCAGCGGAGAAGACGCCGCGCGCCCATATGCGCATGGGCGGCGAGCAGATCATGTATGATGTGCGCAGCGGTGTGTTGTTCAATCGAAGTGACAGAGTGTATCGGTTTGATGCTGTGGAGCAGTTTTTGCATGCGATGCATGCACTTCATGTCCGTCTCGGTATGGATGAGGGCGGGCGAGATTTCCTGGCGACGATGTGCGTGCTGTCGGTCATCTCCGTTGTGAGCGGATATTATCTTTACGCACCGCTCATGGGGCGGCTTCCCTTTGGTGCGCGGCGGCGAAAGAGCAGCCGCATTTTCTGGTCGGATTGGCATAAACTCTTTTCGGCCTTTGCAGGGGCATGGACCGTCGTGATGTGTCTCAGCGGCATTTTTATCGTACTCTATTCGGTTGGCATCCGTCATTATGAAAAAGAGGCGTATGCGACGGCTGCATCGCATTTTGCGGGGCAGGAAATGCAGACAACAGAGATGGCCGAGCCAAGTGCAGCACTGGCAAGGGTGCAGGAGGCATTTCCGCAGAAAATCGTGATTTCTATGCATTTATCGGAGGCATCTGGGTATTCCTTTCATCTGGCAGACCCACCGACCCGCATGACGGATTTTATGCTCGGAGAGCTTGCTTTTTTACCGCCGTCGGGACATGGGGAGCCACTCTTTGTTCCGGTTCCTCCATGGCTTACGATGGCACCATTTTTCCTCAATATCCATATCCATAATCATGTGCTGCTGGCAGAAAAGCTCTTTTGGGCACTGCTCATCTTCGTGACTGCCGCTATGATTTTCTCGGGGATTTTCCTCTTTTTCACACGTTGGCGGAATGTGATCTCCTCTGCCGCAGAGGAGCAGCAGAGAGCGCGAACGACAGAGGTGTGGGAAGAACCCGCACGCATTGTGATTCTCAGCTTGATTATTTGTATTGCACCTTTATATGGGACGGTGGGAGATGGGCTTGCGCTCGCACTCATGCTCTATCTGATTTATTTCTTTTTGCGTGCATTGCGCGGATGATAGGGGATCAGCGTCGGCATAAATGACGCGGCAATGGTTTAGAAAAGGGGAATGTCGTGCAATGGACAGGGCTCACGGCAGATGAGGTCATAGCATCGCGGCGCATACATGGGACGAATGCGCTTCCGGAACCCGCACGGGTGACGTTTGGGCAAGCTTTTATGGAGACGTTCCGCGACCCGATGATCCGTATTCTACTCATGATGGTCGCACTGATGATCGCCATGTACTTTGCTGGGCACGCAGAGATCTATGAACCCGTAGGTACCCTTGTCACGGTGGTGATCGTTGCAACGGTCACCGCGCAAACAAATGCTGCAAGTGATACAGAGTACCATGCGCTGCGTGCACGCAGCGAGACAGAGACGGCAAAGGTCTACCGCGACGGTGGGCTCATGGTGATTCCCGTGGAGGATGTTGTTGTAGGCGATTTGGCGCTTTTGCAGGGGGGCAATAAAATCCCGGCGGATGGAATACTCCTCTCGGGTGAGCTGCGTGTCAACAATGTGGCGCTGAATGGGGAAATGGAGGAATGTCCCAAATTTCCTGCTGAACTGTCCTATGTTTTTCCTGTGCATGTGACAGGGGATGCCGTCATCGACCGCACGACGCTGTTTCGCGGTGCGGTCATTTTTGATGGGGAGGGCGTGATGGAGGTGCGCCGCGTTGGTGCGGCCACGATGATGGGGCAGATGGCGGCGGAGCTGAAAGAGCGTGAGCCGGATTCACCACTGCAGGTCAAACTCGCGCACCTTGCCGATCAGATCTCTGCGTTTGGGTATATTTCAGGCATCGTCATCATCTCTCTCTATATGATGTTCTTCGCCCTGCGTGCAGGCGGGCTTGAGGCATACATTATGATGGGCTGGGAGCAGATTCTCGTGGATGCCGTTCAGGCGATCTCGCTTGCCATCCTCATCATCGTCTGTGCGGTTCCGGAGGGGCTGCCGCTGATGATCTCCCTCGTGCTCATGCAGAATACGAGTCGTATGCTTGCGCGTGGGGTGCTCGTGCGCCGTGCCGTAGGGATTGAGACGGCAGGTGCGTTGAATATTCTCTTTAGTGACAAGACCGGAACCATTACAGGCGGACAGCTCGAGGTCGTTGAATTTTTTACGGCAGATGGTACGGTAATTGCACCGGATGCGCTCGCAAAGCAGGGGCGTATTTATGAGATGATCGCGCCTGCCATCGCGATGAATTCTGCCGCAATGTATGATGAGCGCGGCACGGTTGTGGGAGGGAACCCAACGGATCAGGCAGTGATACGGTTTCTCGGGGCAGATACATACCGTATGATGCACGAGGAGGAGCGCTGCAAGACGGGGCGGCGGCAGACATTTAATTCTGCAAATAAGTTCAGCCAGGCAGAGCTTCCCGCACGAGGAACAGTCGTTTACAAGGGGGCACCAGAGCAGCTCCTCTCGCATGCACAATATGCACTCACCTCAGATGGGGCAATCGCCCCCTTTGACGCAGATGCACTCAATCAAAAAATAAACACCTATGCCGCGCGTGCCATGCGCGTACTGGCGTTTGGATTTTCCCGTCAGGCATTTGTCAAAAATGAAATCAATGGAGATACAGTTCTCATCGGTTTTGCCGCCATTCGTGATGATGTGCGTCCGGAGGCGCGTGAGGCAATCACCGAGGTGCGGGCAGCGGGGGTTCAGGTCGTCATGGTGACAGGAGATCGCCGTGAGACTGCTGTTGCCATTGCACGTGATGCAGGGCTGCTGCACGAGGATAGGGATCTGGTACTCACGAGTGGTGACCTTGCTCAGATGACGGATGATGAGTTGCGCTGCATTCTGCCGCAGCTCGTGGTCATTGCGCGTGCTCTGCCGACGGATAAATCGCGCATTGTGCGCCTTTCGCAGAAGATGAATCTTGTCGTTGGCATGACAGGCGACGGTGTGAACGATTCTCCGGCGCTGCGCCGTGCGGATGTCGGCTTTGCGATGGGAAGCGGCACAGAGGCGGCACGCGATGCGGGGGACATTGTGATTCTGGATGACAATTTTCGCTCCATTAAGGATGCCATCCTCTATGGGCGTACGATTTATCACAATATCCTAAAGTTCTGTCGGTTTCAGCTCGTCATCAATATCGCTGCTGTTGTTGTCAGTGCCGCAGCGCCTTTTTTGGGGCTGATGGAACCTCTGCGCGTGACGCATCTGCTCTTTATCAATCTCGTTATGGACAGTCTTGGCGCCATCATGCTCGGCAATGAGCCTGCCCGTGCACGCTATATGCGGGAGAAGCCGCGCAGCCGCACGGCGCACCTCATCAGCACGGAGATGTGTGTGCAGATTTCCTGTATGGCCGCATGGCTGGTTGTTCTTAGCTTCGTCTTTTTGAAGCATCCTTTTTTTACGGCGTTTTTTCAGGGGCACACCGAGCATTATACGGCATATTTTCTTCTCTTTGTACTTGCCTCTCTTATGAATGCGTTCAATGTACGCGATACGGGATTTGCGATATGCAGCGACCTTGGGAAAAATAAGGGCTTTTTGAAAGTCTGGTTGGGGATTGTCCTCATCATGGCGGGCATCATCAACGCAGCGTATCTTCCCCATGAAATCGGCGCATGGGTTGGTGGTATGTTTAGCTGCACGCCGCTCTCAGCAACGGCATGGGGGCTTGTCTTTTTGCTTGCTGCAACAATGATCCCCATTGACCTTTTGCGCAAGTGGATTCAGCGCAGGTTGTTCGGAGCTGAAGGTGAAGCATCCGGCATCGTATCATCTGCCGCACCCTTAAAATCCGGAACATAGCATTCCTCTGCCGCGGAGGATTCCTGTACATAGACGCGTGTCATACCGTATGCACGGGCCGCCGCCACAACAGACTCGTATTCAAAGGTCGTCAGACGGCGGTGGAGCGGAGGGTGCTGTGCTGCATGGTACAGCGGCGTATACTGGCGCATGAGGCTGAGCTGTACGGCATTCCCAAAGGTATTCCAGATCCAGCGGAGGATGGCGATGCTCTCGTGGCGGTGCCCTGGCAGGATGAGATGCCGGATGAGGACGCCGCGCAGAAGCCGCCCATCTGGCGCAAAGCGTACTGGGCCGACCTGCTCCACCATGGATATGATGGCCGCGCGTGCCGCATCTGCATAATCCGGTGCGCCGGAGTAGAGACGACCACTCTCTTGTGCAGCATATTTTAGATCGGGCAGATAAATATCGACGGCACCAGCGAGAAGGCGGATGGTTTCGGAGGTTTCATAACCGCTCGTATTGTAGACGACAGGGAGGGTAAGCCCCTTTGCATGTGCTGCGGTAAGGGCGGATAGGATCTGCGGCACATAGTGTGTTGGTGTTACGAGATCGAGTGTTGCCGCACGTTGTGCTTGGAGTCTTAAAAAGAGAGCAGCAAGCTCTTCCTCTGTATATGTTGTTCCATGTCCGCCGTGGCTGATTTCATGGTTTTGGCAGTAGATGCAGCGCAGTGCACAGTGAGAGAAAAAGACTGCCCCCGCGCCATGTGTCCCCGTGAGACAGGGTTCCTCCCATGTGTGGAGCATTGCCCGCGCGACGCAGATTATGTGGTCTGCACCGCATACCCCCCGCATACCCGCCATGCGGTTTACACCGCAGCGCCTGGGGCAGAGCATGCAGTGAGAGAGCAAATTCTGCATGGTATTCTCCTTCCTATGGATGTTTGAGAAAATGGCTTTTTCTATTTGTGCAGTGATGGCTATTAAAATAGGACTGCTTCATGAGATACCGTCTCATGGAGCAGTCCTATTTTAGCTCTGGTGGGTCTTCCACGCGAGCACATTACCGGCTCTCTGTTGTGTTTCACAAAGAGCTGTTTATGAACATGCAATGCTTAGGGCAGAATGATTTCCACACCGAGTTCTGCCGCTGCTGCACGAACGGCTGATGGCGGCTCTGAGTCCGTAATCAGTCCGGCGAGTGAGCTTAACTTTGCATAGTCATAATTTCCATTTGTTGAGAGTTTGCGCGCCTCTGCTACAACATAGGTACGTTTGCTGCGGCCGATGATGGTTGCCTTGCTCATGCCGTCCTCGATGTCATAGGTTGAGATACTGTTTGCTGCGACATCGACGCCAACCGCGCCGACAAAGGCAATGTCGGGTTTTAGTTTTGCGATGAACTCCTGCGTCATACTTCCTAGGAATCCATCGCGGCCGCGGTTGATCTGCCCGCCGGCGAAGATGAGGTCGATGCGTGGATTGCGTGCGAGAACGCCAAGCACGTCGATCATATTTGTTACGATGGTCAGGTCGCGGTCGCTCTTCATGAGAAGCTCTGCAATCGCAAGATTGCTTGTGGAGATGTCAAGAAAGACCATGTCCTTGTCTTGGATCAAGGACGCGGCGGCTTGGGCGATGCGGCGCTTTGCGTCCACATCCATATGGCGGTGGCGACTGACCTCAATCATGTGGACACTTTGTGTCAACTTTACGGCGCCGCCGTAGGTGCGTTTTAAGCGGCCCTGGCGCTCCAGGGAGCCGAGATCTTTGCGGATACAGTCTTCTGTTACTTTGAACTGTGCGCTGAGATCTTTCACTTTCACTTTGCCGTCATGCTCTACCATGCGAACGATGAGCTCCTGGCGCTCCTCCAAAAACATGATATTTCACTCCTTTACGCAGATAAACATGTCAACGCTCTCATATCTGCTTTCGATGAGACGTCCGTTGTTTCTACTAGTTTACCCGAAAGCAGAGAAAATAGCAAGATGATTTTTGCAATTGTGTAATATTCATTATATGAAGGTTTTTTTATATATTCAGTAGATATAATGAGTGGAACTTCTTTTTATTGATATACATGTATATTTTGAGAAAAGAATCTGATACAATGAAGAAAATAAATAGAAAATAATTATTCTTGCATAAGGAAGAGGGAAACTGCTACAATATATTTGCTGCATAGATGAGAGCAAAGATGCTGCCGTGTGACTGCGTTTCTCCTAGAGAGGGCAGGGAGAGGATACTATCCGCGTATGGCGCGCCGTTTCATGACATAGTTAAAGAGCATGACGAGGGCGGCAGCAATTAGTTTGGCCAGCATATAATGAAGCGCAGCCAGCTCTACAAGGCTCCATAGGAGTATCTGGTTGAGGGCGAGGCCCATGATACTGGAACCGAAAAAGAGCAGATGTGCGTGGTATGTCCTCGTTCCGGCACCTTGAAAGACGAAGGAGAGGCAGAGATAGTAGTTGAGGAGGACGGAGACGGTGAAGGAGAGTGCGGATGATATGAGATAGTGCAGTCCACCATAAGCCGTGAGTGCGTAGAGCAGCCCATAGTCGACACAGAACGACACACCGCCGACCAAAGCGAAGCGGATCATTTCAAAAAAATGTGTGCGGGTCTTGGAATACCGCATGAAATCACCTCTCATGTTGTCATTTCTAGGAAAGGAGTTTCTATGTTGCGATGGTTTGCCGCACTGCCGAGGGCAGCGCACAGGATGCGCCTCTTTTTTGTCCTCAGTGTGGCAGGTATTTTACTCGCTGCCTGTGGACACGAAGCGCCGACGATGGTGGAGGAGACGCAGCTCGTCCTAGGGACAGTTTCACATCTAAAGATCCGCGCGGCAGACCATGCGGCGGCAGAGGAGGCGTTGTGCGCGGGGCAGAAACAGCTGATGCAGGTGCAGCAGGACGCTGAGGGAGAGGAGCTGCGTGTTTTGGAGGCGGCGGCAGGCACAGGCGCGTGGACGAGGATTTCACCGGCACTTTATGAAACGCTTGGCTATGCACAGGAGATTGCACGCCGTACAGGCGGCGCATTCGATGTGACGGCAGGTGCGCTCACCGCACTTTGGGATACGGCGCGCAGAGAGAAAACACCGCCGACGGATGAAATGGTGCAGGAGGCACGCGCACGCGTTGGGTATGAGCATCTTGAGATGCGCAAGACAGGGGACGGTGCAGAGATTGTCTATGAGGCGCGTCTGATGAAGGCAGGCATGTGCATTGACCGTGGCGCACTCGTCAAGGGGGCGGCACTCGATGCCATCTATCCCCTCTGGCAGCGTGCAGATACGCTCGGTGCACTTGCCGATCTCGGTACGAGTTCCATCCTCGCTATGGGAACGAATGAGGAGGGGGAGCCTTGGCAAATCGGCATTCGCAATCCACGCGGGGCAGAGCGCAGTGATATATTGATGGTCCTGCCGCTGACGGATGAGGTGCTTTCGGTATCAGGGGATGATGAGCACTATTTTCTATACGAGGGGAAGCGGTACCATCATTTGATCGATCCGCGTACGGGCTATCCTGCTGAGACAGGACTTGCAGCCGTTGCAGTCATCCTGCCATGCGCAGAGGGAGAGGAGATGCCGCCCGCGTGGCAGGGACATA
>CALIBA010000335.1 GCA_938045435.1 uncultured Selenomonas sp. | reverse complement strand
TAGATCCGACTTCCGGTCAGCAGATACCGCTCATCGGAAGTTTTCTTTATAATTTGGCGATCATTATTTTGCTCGTCACGAATGGGCATCACATGCTCCTGGCAGCGCTTGCAGAAAGTTTTCGCGCGGTGCCGCTTGCCGGCATGGATCCCAATATCTCAATTGCCCTTATGCTTGCCAACTTCACGGGCACGATCTTCCTCACAGGGATGAAGGTCGCAATGCCGATAACCTTCGCGATCCTCCTTACCAATGTGGGGCTTGGCATCCTTGCACGCACAATGCCGCAGATGAACATCTTCGTCGTCGGCATCCCGATGCAGCTGATGATTGGCATTACTGTCCTGTCGATGATCATTCCGTTCTATGTCCTGTTTTTGGATGTGCTGTTCAATGAAATGTATGGAAATATATCGCTTGCGGTGCGAGCCCTCCGATAGGAACAGATTCGTCTTTGACCTCCAGCGTTTTGCGGGCGAAAAGACGGAGGAACCGACGGCGAAAAAGCGCGCCGACGCACGCAAGAAGGGGCAGGTTGCCCGCAGTCAGGAGCTCAACAGTGCATTCGTGCTGCTCGTCGGATTTTTCGGTCTCAAGCTCCTGTGGGATTCCATCTACGTATCGATTGCGACCTACACTACCTACGTGTTCAGCAATCTGAACCAGACAGTGGATACGGAGAATATCCTGCGCATCTTCATCGGCATTGTTGTTATCCTCGTCAAGACCGCCTTTCCGATCATGCTCTTCATCATGATCGTTGGACTGGCCATCAACTTCTTTCAGGTGGGGCTGACCTTTAATACGGAGTCCATCGAGTTTAAACTGGACAAGCTCAACCCCATCAACGGGTTTGGCCGCATCTTCTCGAAGCGGTCGCTCGTGGAGTTGGTGAAATCCTTCTTTAAGATTCTCGTAATCGGCTTCTTTCTCTACCGTTTTATTCACGAACAAATCCTTGCGATGCCGCAGTTCATGTTCTTCGATCTGACGACGAGCCTCGCGCTTGTCGCGGAGATTATCTTCC
>CALIBA010000334.1 GCA_938045435.1 uncultured Selenomonas sp. | reverse complement strand
GAGCATCGCACTGCCGCATGTTATTCAGAAAGGGCAGATGGAAGCCCTCTCGCTTACGTCTCTGGAGCATCTCGTTGAGGGGCCCTTTGGCATTATGATGCCGGACCCCATACGTGAAGATATTGTTTCACCACAACAGATTGACGTGATTATCGTTCCCGGAGCAGCCTTTTCAGCAGACGGAAGACGCTTGGGGCTGGGCGGCGGCTATTATGATCGTTTTTTGGCAAAGACAGTGCAGGCTTTTCGACTTGTGCTGGCATATGATTGGCAAGTTGTTCCAGATGTTCCTGTGGCACCGCACGATGCGTATGTTGATGCGATTTTGACAGAGCGTCGTATGATTTACTGCTGCGGTGCAGGTTCAAGATCCATGAAGAAGAGGTGTGAGGACTGTTGAGAAAAGATAGCCTGTTCAAGTTGGTGATCTGTATTGCCGTCATCATTGGTGCGTTTTTTATGTTTGTACAGCCGCTTGCGAGTTCCATTCGGCAGGGACTTGATCTGCAAGGGGGGACACATGTTGTTCTTGAGGCCGTTGATACGGAGCAGGCAGCAGTCAATGACGATGCCATGAACCGTGTCGTAGCGATTATGGAAAAGCGCGTCAATTCGCTTGGGCTTACAGAGCCGATTATTCAGCGTGAGGGAGAGCGGCGCGTTATTATTGAGCTTCCTGGAATTAAGGATCCAGACGCTGCGATTCAGACGATCGGAAAGACGGCAATGCTTGAATTCCGCGATGAGGAAGGCAATACGGTTTTGACAGGAACCGACCTAAAAGATGCACAGGCTTCGACGAATCCACAGACGGGTCAGAATGTGGTGAACTTAGAGTTTTCCGATGAGGGGACGCAGAAATTTGCCGATTTGACGATGCGCAATGTCGGCCGTACCATTGCGATTCTGCTGGATGGGGAGGTTCTGACTGCGCCAAATGTTCGTGAGCCAATTTTGGGCGGACGCGCAGAGATTACAGGGCAAAAAACACTGGAAGAAGCACAAAATCTAGCCGTGGTCCTTCGCAGCGGCGCATTGCCCGTTAAAGTTGAGATTATTGAAACGCGTACCGTGGGGCCGACCCTTGGGCAGGATTCCAAAGATAAGTCCGCTTTCGCATTTGCTGTTGGTCTTGGCGCTGTTGTTGTTTTTATGATCCTGTTCTATCATCTGTCAGGTTTTATTGCGGACGTTGCCCTAATGGCATATACGATTCTGCTTCTTGGGATCCTTTACTTGATGGATGCCACATTGACACTGCCGGGCGTGGCAGGCATCATCTTGTCCATTGGTATGGCTGTGGATGCAAATGTTCTTATATTCGAGCATTTCAAGGAGGAGTACCGCATCCATCATAAATCCCTTCGTCTAGCGATGGATGCCGGATTTAAGCGTGCATTTACGACGATTTTTGATTCTAATGTCACGACACTCATCGCAGCAGGCGTCTTGTTCTTTCTCGGAACGGGAACGATTCGTGGCTTTGCTATTACGCTCGGTATTGGCACGATTTTATCCATGTTTACGGCAATTACATTGACGCAATATCTGCTCAAGCTGATGATTAACGCCAAACTTTCCGAGCGCCCATGGCTGTATGGTGCCAACGGCTTTATGCTTGGGGTGAAGAAGGGAGAACAAAAGGATGCCTAAGTTCGATATTGCCGGTCATCGGAAGATATGGTTTCTCATATCGCTTCTCCTTATCATCCCAGGAATCGTCTGTATCGGAGTGCGCGGATTCAATTTCGGTATTGATTTTACTGGCGGAACGATTATGGATTTGCGTTTTGAGCATCCCGTGACCCTTGCTGAGATTCGTACGAGCCTTGCAAAATACGATTTGGATGGCAGTACGATTCAGCTCTCCGGTGCGGAATCCGGTGTTGAATCTTCGGAGAATGTCATGATCCGTACAGTGGATCTTGAAGAACATCAGCGTAAAGAGGTTATGGCATCCCTCGTACAGGATGTGGGGGCATATACCGTCCTTCGTGAGGAGAAAGTGGGGGCAACTATTGGCGGTGAGCTCATCACCAATGCAGTCTTAGCCCTTGTGGTTTCATGGGGGCTGATCATTCTCTATGTTGCCTACCGTTTTGAATGGCGTTTCGGGGTATCGGCAGTTTTGGCTCTCGTTCATGATATTATCATTGTGCTGGCTGTATTCTCTTTGACACAGCGACAGATTGATTCATCTTTTATCGCAGCGCTTTTGACGATTGTAGGTTATTCTATCAATGATACAATCGTTATTTTCGATCGGATTCGTGAAAATCTAAAACTCCATTTTCGCCGCGGTGGAGATGTGAATGAACTTGTCAATCGCTCGATTTATCAGACATTGACACGTTCACTTTACACAGTGTTTACAGTGCTCTTTACCACATTTGCACTCTACTGGTTCGGCGGTGAAACAACGAAGGATTTTGCATTTGCCTTGCTCGTAGGCTTTGCAAGTGGGTGTTATTCTTCGATCTTCATTGCAAGTCAGCTTTGGATCGAACTGCGCAACCGAATGGAGCGTCCTTTCACGTCACAAAAAACAGCAGAGGGATAAATAAAAAAGAAGCCTGCTTAGGCGGGCTTTTTTGCTATTGTCGGAAAGGGGCCTGCCCATGCTGAAACAATGGGTGCTTCATGAAAATACCCCGGAAGCGGATGCGTTTGCGCGGGAAATAGGCGTCGTTCCGCTCATTGGACAGATTCTTTGGCATCGTGGTATTCGCACGCATTTGGAGGCACAGGAGTTTTTACACCCAGAGGAGAGCGCGTTTTATGATCCGTTTCGAATGGAGGGGATGGAGGCTGCCGTTGAGCGCATCCAATATGCTCAGGAACTCGTCCTTAAAAGATACGGCACG
>CALIBA010000333.1 GCA_938045435.1 uncultured Selenomonas sp. | reverse complement strand
GTCCTTATCTCCGCTTGCTCCACTAAGGTTTGCTTAGGAGCATCGTACGGGGGGGTCAGATTTTCCGTAACATCTGACAAAGAGCCATAATCTATGTTTTTATAACCGCTGGCATTTTGCGAAATAATCTATTATTTTTTATTTTTCGAAAAATTCCGCTTGACAAACACTCATACTGCTATATAATGATAGTAGTTCCAAACAAACGTACTTTCACAGGAGTACGTTGGAAGCTCCTCCCCGGCAGGTCATGCCTGCCGCCCTTTCATAACAAAAAAGCCGCAGCCAGCACTCTGCGGCTTTTTTGTGCGCAAATGGATAAAAAATGAAATATACGAAATTCTTGACATATTCCTGCGGTTCGATGGTATAATGATAAAATACATGGTGCATACGCCGAAAACAAAGGGGGATCATCTTTGTACCTTGAAACCATCAGAGAACCGGCAGATATAAAATCATATACACCCGCACAGCGCAGCGCACTCGCAGCGGAGATGCGCACGGCACTGATTCAGCGCACGAGTGTATACGGCGGACATATCGGGCCGAATCTCGGCATCATCGAAGCCACCATTGCACTCCACACGGTCTTTGATTCGCCGCGCGACAAGATCATCTTCGACGTCTCGCACCAGTGCTACCCGCACAAGATGCTCACGGGACGCGCACATGCCTACATAGACGAGGTGCAATACGGCGCTGTCTCGGGCTTTACGAATACCGAGGAGAGTGTACACGACATCTTTAACATCGGACACACATCGACTGCCATCAGTCTTGCAACAGGGCTTGCAAAGGCGCGGGATCTTTCAGGCGGACATGAAAATATCGTGGTGCTCGTAGGAGACGGTGCGCTCTCAGGAGGGGAGGCGTTGGAGGGGCTGAATGTTGCGGGCGAGATGGACACCAATCTCATCATTGTATGCAACGACAACGACCAGTCCATCTCAGAGAACCACGGCGGGATGTACCGCGGACTGAAAGCGCTGCGCGAGAGCGACGGCACGGCACCGCACAATCTCTTTCGCGCGATGGGACTGCGCTACTGCTATGTCGCTGATGGAAATGACACGGAGGCGCTCATTGCCGCATTTTCAGCGGTAAAGGATACAAAGGGGCCCGTCGTCATCCACATCGTTACACAAAAAGGGAAAGGGCTGCGCTTTGCCGAGGAAGATCCCGAGGGCTGGCACCGCCACCGCCCCTTTCATATCGAGACGGGTGCAGCCAAATCCCCGGCCGCACCCGATCCCTATGCCGCGGCAACCATCGCCTTTGTGCGGGAGACCGCACGCGAAAATCCAAACTTCATCTACCTCTCGGCAGGGATTGTCGGCGGCATCGGGCTCAGTCCCGCCGACCGCGCTGCGCTTGGAGCTCAGTACGTCGATGTGGGCATCGCCGAGGAGCACGCCGTTGCAATGGCGTCCGGACTTGCCCGCGGCGGAGCGCGTCCGATCTTTGGCACATACAGCACATTCTTCCAGCGCACCTATGACCAAATGGCGCAGGACGTCGCCATCAACCGCAGTCCCGCCGTCTTTCTTGCTACAGGTACATCGCTCTACCGGAGTACCGATGTGACGCATCTTGGCTTTTACGACATCTCCATCTTTTCCAATATCCCAAACCTCGTCTATCTCGCCCCCACCAGCGTCGCCGAGCACATCGCCGTACTGCGCTGGGCCGTTGCACAGCGCATACATCCCGTCATGATCCGTATGCCGTTTTCGGGCTACGACGAAAGTCCCTATCCTGTACGCACGGACTACGGCACACTCAATAAGTCCATCGTTGTGACAGAGGGCACAGAGGCCGCGCTGATCGGTGTCGGCAACTTCGCCGCCCTTGCAAGCGCAGCGGCAAATCTCCTGCAAAAAGAGGGGCTCTCGGTGAGCGTTATCAATCCCCTTTATCTCTCAGGTCTTGACAGTACACTGCTGTCCGCACTCAAGGAAAAGCACCGTCTCATCGTCACCATAGAGGACGGCATCCTAGAGGGCGGCTTTGGCGCAAAGGTCGCCGCGTTCTATGGGGACATGCCTGATATACGCGTGCGCAGCTACGGCCTGCCGAAGGCCTTTTTCAACCGCTATGACCCCACTGCGCTCGCATGCAAGTATCATCTTACGGCAGAGCAGATTGCCGCGGACACGCTGCAAAGTCTGCGCGGATGAGCGTCTGTATTCATTGACGAGGGGATGCCCCGTCTGCATAGAGGCCCTTGGAAAGAGGAGGACGCCCTGCCGTCCTCCTCTTTTGCATTTCTGTGGCGCAGTTCCAGAACGATTTTGCCATGCCCACAGAAGGCTCTTGCCAAAGATGTTATAATGAGACGAAGCAGTTTTTAGAAACCATCCCTTAAGCATCTATGATAGAAAGGCGCTCTATGCGAAAGGAAACGTTCAGCGTCACGGGCATGACCTGCTCGGCATGTGCTGCACGCGTCGAGCGTGCGGTAAAAAAACACACAGGGACGGCCGATGTCGCCGTCAACCTACTGACCAACACGATGACACTCTCCTATGACGATGCGGTTACAGATCCCGCCGCCATCATCGCCGCGGTGGAGGAGGCGGGCTACGGCGCACATGTAAAAACGGCGCCCGGCACGCCCCCTGCCGGCAATCTCACCGGCGCACAGACCGACGTCATGGACACAGGGACAAAGGAGATTCGTGCGATGCAGATGCGGCTCGCATGGTCCATTCTCTTTCTCCTGCCGACCATGTATACTGCGATGAGCCATATGTTCGCCATGTGGGGCGTCCCTTACCCTGCGGGTTTTGCAGCACTTTTCTGGGGCACTGAGAACGCGATGACGTTTGCACTCACGCAGTTCATCCTCATCCTCCCCATCATGTATATCAACCGCACGTATTATGTCAACGGCTTTCGCAGCCTCCTGCATGGCGCTCCAAATATGGATTCGCTGGTCGGCATCGGCTCTATGGCATCCGCGCTCTTTGGTGTGTTCGCCATGTTCCGTATCAGCTGGGGGCTTGGGCATGGCGATATGGCACTGGCGGCGGCGTACAGCGCAAACCTCTACTTCGAATCGGCAGGCATGATCGTCACCCTGATCACCGTTGGGAAATATCTCGAAGCACGTGCCAAAAGGCAGACGACGGGCGCACTCACAGCGCTCATGCAGCTTGCCCCGATGGAGGCATCCGTCCTGCGGGATGGGGAAGAAATGACCGTTCCTGTCGCCGCGCTCACAGTCGGCGATACCGTCATCGTCCGCCCGGGCGCACGCATCCCCGTGGACGGCACAGTCACAGAGGGCGCGACGAGCGTCGATGAGTCTGCCATGACGGGCGAATCCATGCCCGTACCAAAGACAGCAGGCGACCGTGTTACCTCGGGTACGCGCAATATCGAGGGGACGATCCGCTTTAGTGCAACGCGTGTCGGCGAGGATACAACCATCCGCCAGCTCATCCGCCTTGTGGACGATGCCAGCGGATCAAAGGCCCCGATTGCACGCCTTGCCGACCGCGTATCGGCGGTGTTTGTCCCCATCGTCATTGCAATTGCACTAACAGCAGGCGGTGTTTGGCTCGCTTGGGGCGCAGGCGTCGAGTTCGCCTTCTCCATCGTCATCTCCATCCTCGTCATCTCCTGTCCGTGTGCCTTGGGGCTTGCCACTCCTGTCGCCATTATGGTCGGTACGGGACGGGGCGCTGCACACGGCATCCTCATCAAGTCCGGCGAAGCCCTTGAGACGGCGGGCAGCATTGATGTCGTACTGATGGATAAGACCGGCACGCTCACCGAGGGCCGTCCGCAGCTCGTCAGCATCTGCCCCATCGGCATTTCCGCTGATGCGCTGATCGCCCTTTCAGCAGCGCTTGAGGCGGGCAGTGAACACCCCATTGCCTCTGCGGTCACTGCCTATGCCGCGCGCAAGGGGATCGCCCCTCTGCCGGTCACGGATTTCGAGGCGGTCTTTGGCAAAGGCGTGCGTGCCACAGTCGCAGACACGCCCTGTGCGGCAGGCAATGCGGCACTGCTGTTAGAAATGGGCATCACCATGCCTGCTGCGGCCCTAGATATGCAGGAGGAGATGGCAACGCGCGGCGAAACAGTGCTCACCGTCGTACGTGCGGGTTGCATCGTCGGGCTGCTTGGGGTACGCGATACGGAAAAACCGACAAGCGCCGCAGCCGTCCGACAGATGAAGGCGATGGGGCTCATGCCCATCATGCTCACGGGAGATGATGCGCGTACAGCAAAGGCAATCGCTGCGCGGCTTGGCATCGAGGAGGTCATTGCGGGCGTTTTGCCGAGCGATAAGCGTGCCCATGTCGAACGCATGCAAAAAGAAGGGCACCGCACCTGCATGATCGGCGACGGTGTGAATGACGCGCCAGCGCTCGTGCAGGCGGATCTTGGCATCGCCATCGGTGCGGGCACAGATGTCGCCATCGACAGCGCGGACGCTGTGCTCGTCCGAAGCGATCTGCTCGATGCCGTTTCTGCCATTCGCCTTTCGCGCAGCGTCATGCGCAACATCAAGGAGAATCTCTTTTGGGCATTCTTCTACAATATCATCGGCATCCCGCTCGCGGCGGGCGTGCTCTACCCCGCCTTTGGCATTAAGCTCTCGCCCATGATCGGGGCGGCGGCGATGAGCCTGTCCAGTGTCTGCGTCGTACTGAATGCCCTGCGCCTGCGCTTTTTTGCCATTGCGCACGAACCCACAGGGCATGAAGAACGCGCCCCCATCGAGCCCACGATAAGCCCCATCGCATATACAGCGGATGCGGCAACAACAGCGCATTCCCGCGCGGCAAAAGGAAAGGAAGTATCTACCATGGAAAAAACACTGCATGTAAAAGGCATGACCTGCCAGCACTGTGTCAAACACGTCACCAAGGCGCTCTCCAGTATGGATGGCGTCACGGATGTCGTCGTCGATCTCGAAAAGGGTACGGCTGTCTGTAAGATAAGCCATGAGATTCCCGACACGGAATTCGCCGCCGTCCTCGATGACGCAGGATATGAGCTGGGCTGAATCAGCCCGCAAAAACAGGCTATGCAGGAGTATATTCTCCCTGCATAGCCTGTTTTTGGATGTACGCCGTATTTTTAACAGCCGCATAACACAAAAGTACCGTAAATCTAATGATCTTCCCCAAAAATAGATGGTATCATATATGGAAAAAGCCAGACGATGCAGAGAAAGGAGGATGCCGAATGCCTGCTCAAAAACGGCATATTGCCCTCATACTCGTCATCCTTGCTGCGGCGCTCATATGCGGCTATCGTTTGTACATGGGGCAGGAGACACATGCCCATCTCCTCACGGGAACAGTCGAAGCGACACGTATTGATGTCAGTACGAAGGAGAGCGGTTATATCGAGGAGCTGCTCCTACGCGAGGGCATGACGGTACAGGCCGGTGATACGGCTGCACGAATCAGCCGCCGCGACCTCGATGCCGCACTCCTGCGCGACCGCGCCGCACTCGCCCATGCCGAGGCCAGTCTTTCGCGCATAGAAAGCGGCAGCAGGCCCGAGGAGATCCGCGCTGCACAGGAGCGAACGAATGCGGCCCGCGCTGCTGCTGCACGCACGGCAGCCGACCATGCGCGGGGGGCTGCGCTCCTTGCAGCAGGCGCGATTGCGCAGCAAAATTTCGATGCACTGCGCGAGGCGCGGGACACAGCGGCAGCAAATCTGCGTGTGGCTGAGGAACAGCAGGCCCTCACAGAGCGTGGCAGCCGCTTAGAGGACATCCGCATGGCACAGGAGGATGTGCATCGCCAACAGGCGATTGTCGCCATCGACGAGGCGGTCATCGGCGACCTCACCATCACCGTGCCGCGTGACGGCATCGTGCTGACGAAGAACTACGAGCAGGGTGAGTATGTCCGTGCCGGTGCCGCGATTGCAACGCTGATAGATCCCGCAGATCTCTGGGTAAAGGTCTATGTCACGACAGACGTGCTCAGCCATTTGCATGTGGGCGATGCGGCACGCGTCTTCATCGACGGACAGGAGGCTGCCTTTGCGGGGCGGGTCGCAGAAATCAGCGATGCGGCAGAGTTCACCCTGCGGCAGAGCATTACGAAGAATGAGCGCGCAAACCTCGTTTTTGCTGTCAAGATTGCCGTCGAAAATGGCGCGGGCATCTTAAAGCCAGGTATGCCCGCAGATGTGGATCTGGAGTATGGGCATGGAACATGATGTGCACGCCGGTGCCCCCGTGATCGAAACATGCGATCTCACGCGGAAATTCGGCGCTTATACCGCCGTTGACCGGCTCAGTCTGCGGGTGCCGCGTGGTACGATCTACGGATTCATCGGCTCAAACGGCTCCGGCAAATCAACCGCAATCCGCATGATCTGTGGCCTGCTCCCGCCGACGAGCGGAACGGCACGCGTACTCGGCTGCGATACAGCACAGCACCCGGAACGCGTCAAGCAGGCGCTCGGCTACATGTCCCAGCGGTTCAGCCTGTATGAGAATATGACAGTTCATGAGAACATGATGTTCTACGGCGGGCTGTATGGTCTGGAAAAAACAATGCGCCGCGCACGTATTGAGAAGGTGCTCGCCGCCATGCACCTTGTGGAAAAGTGCGATGTGCGAACAGGCGGTCTTTCGGGCGGACAAAAGCAGCGGCTCGCACTCGGCTGCGCCATGCTCCACCGCCCCGCCCTCCTTGTGCTCGATGAGCCGACCTCCGCCGTTGACCCCACATCACGACGCCTCTTTTGGAATCTGCTCTCAGAGATGGCGGGGCGCGATGGAACGACCATCTTTGTCACGACGCATTTTATGGACGAGGCGGAGCACTGCGACGAGATTGCCTTTTTGCAGATGGGAAAAAAGATCGCTGCGGGTTCTCCGGCGCAGATGAAGGAAGCGTTGCCTGCACGTCTTTATATCCTCCCGCATGAGAGCGCCTGTGCGGCAGAGACGGCGCTTGCCGCGGCGGGCATCCCTTATGAGGAAGTCTATGTATTTGGTCGGCAGGTGCGTGCATTGGTGCCAAAGGATGCCGTGCTACCCGCAGCGCTTGGTGCGCAGCCATCGGTGCTCACAATGGAGGATGTCTTTATTTACTACGACCGGCGGCAGAGGAGGTGAGGGTATGGCGCGCATTGCGGCACTGCTGCACAAGGAGTTCATCCAGATGCGACGAGATCCCGTGACCATCGGTGTGACATTTATCCTACCCGTCCTCTACCTCATCGTCTTTGGTCTTGCAATCAGTACAGATGTACGCCACCAATCGACCGTTGTATATGACCAGTCGCGCAGCGAAGAGAGCAGAAACTTTCTCGCGGCAATGCGGGCGAGCGGCTATTTCGAGCTGCGCTATGCGGCGTGGAGCTATGAGGAGCTGAATGCATACATCGAGCGGGGCGATGCAAAAATCGGCATTGTGTTCCCGCCCGATCTCGTCTCTGCGGCAAATCATGGGCGCACGGTGCCGATTCAGGTGATCGTGGATGCCTCTGACTCCATCGCCTCAACCTCGGCGATTGCCGCAATGACAGGCCTTTCGATGCAGGTACGCCCCGCTGCTGCACGTACTGCAGCGCCCCCTGCGCCTCTCTATGATGTGCGCATCCGTGCATGGTACAATCCCGATGCCGTCACATCCTACTACATGCTCCCCGCTCTGATGGGGATCATCCTCACCATCACCATGGTGCTCATGACCTCCATGGCAATCGTCCGCGAGCGCGAATGCGGCACACTCGAACAGCTCCTCGTGACACCTCTGCGCGTATGGGAGCTGCTCATCGGCAAGATCCTCCCCTACGCCGCACTCGGGTACGTCCAGACCACCATCTGCATCATCATCGCACGCGCCGTATTTAGCGTCCCCCTGCGCGGCAGCATCCTCCTGCTCTATGCACTGACGACGCTCTTTCTCCTCGCCTCGCTCACCATGGGGCTCATGATCTCATCCCTTGCACAGAACCAGCTGCAGGCGGGTCTTATGAGTCTTGCGACACTCCTGCCGGGGATCTTACTCTCGGGGTTCATGTTCCCGCGTGAGGCCATGCCCGTATTCTTTCAATATCTCAGCCTCGGCATCCCCATGACGCACTACATCGAGATCCTGCGCATGATCTTCCTCAAGGGCGGC
>CALIBA010000332.1 GCA_938045435.1 uncultured Selenomonas sp. | reverse complement strand
GCTGACCCTCGGCATAGATTGTGTCAAATGCAAGTGAGGACTTGCCTGAGCCGGATAGTCCTGTCACAACAACGAGTTTATTACGTGGAATCTCCACAGTGATATTCTTTAAATTATGAGCCCGCGCACCTTCTATTTTAATACTTTCGTTCATCTTTTTTCCTTTATCTTCTTCGGCAATTCGCCTTCGAGTTCCACTATCATATCACGCAGTTCTGCCGCGCGCTCGAATTCGAGCGCGCGCGATGCCTGCTGCATTTCACGCAGGAGACTCTTGATGAGGTTCTCGCGCTCCTTCTTACCGAGTTTTTTCTTGGACTTTGCATCCTTTTTTCCATAGGGAGCTCTGTCTTCGGCCGCCATTAGTGTCATCTCGATAAGCGGTACGATAGGCTTTTCAATGGTCTTAGGCACGATGTCATGCACCTGGTTGTATTCGTTCTGAATCGTGCGGCGGCGCTCCGTTTCGTCGATGGCGCGCTGCATGGAGCCCGTGATAACATCGCCGTACATGATGACATGTCCACCCGCGTTGCGTGCAGCACGTCCGATGGTCTGAATGAGTGCTGTATCTGAGCGCAGAAACCCCTCCTTGTCAGCATCGAGGATGGCAATGAGCGAAACCTCAGGCATATCCAGTCCCTCGCGCAGAAGATTGATACCAACAAGCACGTCAAACTCGCCTGCACGCAGGTCGTGAATGATTTCTGCACGCTCGATGGTCGCAATGTCCGAGTGCAAGTAGCGCACCTTGACGCCAGCCTCACGCAGATATTCAGTCAAATTTTCTGCCATGCGCTTGGTGAGCGTCGTGACAAGGACACGTTCATTCCGCTCAATGCGCACGCGAATCTCCGAGAGGAGATCGTCAATCTGCCCATCCAGAGGCCGTACCTCCACTACGGGGTCTAAGAGTCCCGTTGGACGGATGATCTGCTGGGCAACCTGCTGTGCCTGCTGCATTTCGTATTTCCCCGGAGTAGCAGATACGTAAACAATCTGATTGATGCGCGCAGCAAATTCCTCAAATGTGAGCGGGCGATTGTCGAATGCGGACGGCAACCGAAAGCCGTTGTCCACGAGCGAGATCTTGCGGCTGCGGTCACCGCCATACATAGCATGAATCTGTGGAAGCGTCACATGTGACTCATCAATCATAATAAGGAAATCCTCGGGAAAGTAGTCGAGGAGTGTATAGGGGGTATCTCCCTCTTTACGGTGGGTGAGGTGACGTGAGTAGTTCTCAATACCAGAACAGTACCCCATCTCTTGCATCATCTCAAGATCATAGTTTGTACGTTGTTCAAGGCGCTGCGCTTCGAGGAGCTTTCCTGCGCCCTTGAGGATGGCAAGTTGCTCGTCCAACTCGGTGCGTATGCCTGTCATAGCAATCTTCATATCCTCATCCTCGGTAACATAATGGGAGGCAGGAAATACCATCGAATGCAGACGCTCACCGTAGATCTCTCCAGAGGTCACATCAAACTCGATGATGCGCTCTATCTCGTCCCCAAACATCTCTATGCGCACTCCTCGGTTGTTGTAGCCTGCAGGGAAAATCTCTATGACATCACCACGTACACGAAAGCGTCCGCGCTCAAACGCAATGTCATTGCGTTCATAACGAATAGAGATGAGTTTTCTCAAAATCTCCTCTCGTGAGATTGTCTGCCCTTTGTGAACGGAGAGCACCATCTCGTGATAGCTCTCAGGCGAGCCAAGTCCATATATGCAGGACACACTCGCAACGATGATAACGTCGCGCCGCTCAAAAAGCGAGCAGGTCGCGGAATGCCGCAGCTCGTCGATTTCGTCATTGATGGAAGCATCCTTCTCAATATAGGTATCTGTCTGTGCAATGTACGCCTCTGGTTGGTAGTAATCGTAGTAACTGACAAAGTAGCCAACATAATTGTCCGGAAAGAAGGACTTGAACTCGCTCGCAAGCTGCGCAGCGAGCGTTTTGTTGTGCGCAATGACGAGCGTCGGACGCTGCACGCGTTCAATGACCTTTGCCATCGTATAGGTCTTTCCTGTACCCGTTGCACCGAGCAGCACCTGTGCCGCCATCCCATTTTCGATACCGCCTGCGAGATCTGCAATCGCCTGGGGCTGATCCCCCATCGGCATAAAGGGCGCAACAACTTTGAATGGAATCTCTCCCTCGAATCGTGTTGTATTGAGTTTTGGAACCATCGCCATCATTCGCCCTCCTTATTATCTTCAAAAAACTATTCCTGTATTATAGCGTATTCGCTACATGATGAAAATAGCTTGTCAAATATAAAGCGCCCCGCAGGGCGCTTTATATTTGCTCTGTTTTTACTTCACAACTATATTGACGAGCTTGTGCGGCACACAGATAACCTTTACAATTATTTTTCCATCTGTCAACTCCTTGGCACGTGGAAGCTCCATAACAATTTTCTCCATATCTTCCTTTCCAAGTGTTGCAGAGATCTTTACCCGATCACGTACTTTTCCGTTGATCTGAAGAACAATCTCGATCTCATCCTGTACGAGTGCATGGGCATCATATTTCATCCACGGCTGCTCATGCACACTGCCGGTAAAAAGCCTCGACCAGAGTTCTTCTGTAATATGCGGTGCAAATGGCGCAAGCATGCGCAAAAGAGCACTCGTGAGCTCACGTGCAAGACCCAAGTTGAGCTCTTTTTCCTGAAAGGCATAAAACGCATTGACTAACTCCATAATAGAGGAGATCGCTGTGTTGAACATGAATCGGTCACGTACGTCCTCCGTGACCTTCTTAATGGTCGTGTGCAAAACTCGGCGCAGCTCCATCTCTTCCGCACTGAGTATCGCTGTATCATAGGATTCCGACGCATGCTTAATAGCATCCTCAAACTGAAGGAGAATGCGCCACACGCGGCCTAGGAAACGGAATGCCCCCTCGACACCTTGGTCACTCCAGTCAAGATCACGTTCCACGGGCGCAGCGAAGAGAATGAACAGACGTGCAGTATCCGCACCATAGCGGTCGATAATCTCTTCAGGAGATATGACATTACCGAGCGATTTCGACATCTTTGCGCCATCCTTGATGACCATGCCCTGCGTGAGGAGGTTCGTGAACGGCTCGTCAAAGTCAAGCATCCCCGCATCGCGCAGCACTTTTGTGAAGAAACGCGCATAAAGTAGATGCAGAATTGCATGTTCAATACCACCAATATACTGATCAACGGGTGCCCAGTAGTTTACCTTGTCTCGATCAAAAGGACGCTCTGTATTGTGTGGATCAGTATATCTATAATAGTACCACGAGGAGCATATGAACGTATCCATCGTATCAGTTTCACGTGTTGCATCGCCGCCACATTTTGGACATTTGCAGTGAACAAAATGTTCACTGCTTGAAAGCGGAGAAACCGCACCTTGTTCAAAGGAGACGTCCTCCGGCAGACGTATGGGAAGATCCTCCTCTGGAACGAGTATCTCGCCACATCTGGGACAATTGATGATCGGAATCGGTGCCCCCCAGTAACGTTGACGCGAAATCAGCCAGTCGCGCAGACGATAGTTCACGCGTCTCTTGCCGAACCCCTCAGTCTCAGCCTCTTTAATGATCGCGTGCATTGCTGCGTGCATTTCCATTCCTGTGAACTTTCCAGAGTTGATGAGCACACCATCCTTTTCGATGTATGCCTCTGTCATATCTTCAAGTCGAAGTTCCCGATCTTTTGGCTGTATTGTGAGGATCTTTCGGATGCCATACTTTGTTGCAAACATCCAATCACGCTGATCCTCGGATGGTACACCCATAACCGCACCCGTACCGTACTCAAAGAGCACATAGTTCGTAATCCAGATTTCGACTTGCTCTCCATTGAATGGGTTTATGCAGTGGACACCGGTGAAGATTCCTTCTTTTTCCGATTCGCTCGATGTACGCTCGATATCGGACTGTTTGCGCACGCGCATGCAGAATGCACGAATCTCATCTGCCCGATCACTGACCGCACAGATCTTCTCCACCAATGGATGCTCAGGTGCGATTGCCAGGAACGTAATTCCGAACGCCGTATCTGGGCGTGTCGTATAGACAGAAATCTCCGTCGCAAGTACAGGAGAAGGCAGACAAAACTCGAGTCCCTCACTGCGACCAATCCAGTTCTTCTGCATCGTCTTAACCCGCTCAGGCCAACCAGGCAACTTTTCGAGATCGGCAAGCAGTTCGTCCGCATAATCCGTAATCCGTAAAAACCACTGTGCAAGATCCTTTTTATGCACCTCTGATTTACAACGCCAACACTTTCCATCCTCAACCTGTTCATTTGCAAGAACTGTACCACAAGTATCGCACCAATTGACGGATGCTTTCTTCTTATAGGCAAGCCCCTTTTTATAGAAAAGTGCAAAGAGCCACTGTGTCCAACGATAGTAGTCCTCACGACAAGTGATGACCTCACGACTCCAATCATAGGATAGCCCCAATGCACGCTGCTGCCGTTCCATGTTATCAATATTCGCATAGGTCCACTGGGCGGGATGAACATTGTTCTGAATCGCCGCATTCTCTGCGGGCATGCCGAAGGAATCAAATCCCATCGGATGCAGGACATTATAACCTTCCATCGTGCGAAAACGTGCAACCACATCTCCAATTGAATAGTTACGGACATGCCCCATATGGAGTTTTCCCGACGGATAGGGGAACATCTCTAGCACGTAGTATTTCGGCTTCGTCTGATCCATCTCCGTGTGGCAAGTATGCGCCGTATGCCATACATTCTGCCATTTTTCCTCAATCTCCTGTGGGCAATATCTCTCCACTATACTCCTGCTCCTCCCAGAACTAAATATAAACATATCAAAGATGTTCTTTCCTCATTTGTTCAAGAATCTAACTTAATAGTTTTATATTATACATGAATGTATGGTTGAACGTCAATCACTTGCTTGTTTCCTCTATGTCAATAGTTGCAGGATTACAATATCGTGTTTTCCCCGAAATATCGACGGCAAGTAATCTACAACCAAATTAAGGTCGACATCGGAAAGATTCTACGAGATCTGTGTGAACGCAAAGGTGTAGAAATCTTGGAGGAAGAGTGTTGCGTTGATTACTATACCTCCGCATATGAGTGTATCTGGGTTTATGGTCTACTTGAAAAGTAAAAGCAGTCTGATGGTATTTGATCGACACGCAAACCTGAAGTATAAATACGGGAATCGACATTTTTGGTGTCGAGGATATTATATCGATACTGTTTGGAAATAAAGATTATATCAAGAATCAGTTACAGGAGGATATTATGGCAGACCAACTAAGCCTAAAGGCGTTTGTTGACCCGTTTACGGGTAGCAGGAGTGAAAAAGGCAAATAAAAATGCCCC
>CALIBA010000331.1 GCA_938045435.1 uncultured Selenomonas sp. | reverse complement strand
ATAGGATCAATGCCCTCAGCTGCAAAACATGGCAGGTAAAGTTCCGTCGTCGAGCCCGTGCCGAACACAAGCCATTCCTTTTTACCGCCGCGCACCTTCTGCACCTGCTCAGCAGCGTTTCTCAGTCCCTCTTCCAGACGCTGCAGCCAATCGTTTCCCGTCATTACAGGGGTCTCCTTCCATCTACATCAAAGAGGCTTTCCGTCACGAACGAAATCTCCATACTGCCTTTCGTTCTGGATCGTACGTCTGCAAACATCGAGGCAATTTCCACATTCAGTTCGTCCCAGCGATTGTCCGGGTTGAGCGTTGGCAGAGACGGGTCCGCATAGCTCTCGTTATAGGCATGGCGGAACCCGTCGAATCCCGCAATTGAGACGTTCTTTACCCCAATGCTGTTGAGCAGCCGCAGAGCAGAAATCACGGCATTGTCGAAATGCGGCCAGCCGCGTTTGATGGCACGGTTGAAGTTCAGAACCAGTTCACTGTCTGCTTCCTCCGACTGAATGCTCGACAGCACAATTTTCTTCGTCGCCGCAAATGTTGTTTCATGGGCATTTTTTGCGTAGTCATAGCGTGCACTGTTGACAAAGAACAGATAGTCGTAAGTATAGCCGTCGCAAATCGCATTGACGCCAATCACGACAGGCTTTTCCTTTTTGATGAACGCATGCACGCTCTGTGCCTTGTCGATAACGGATCGCCCCGGTGCCACCAGAAGCACCGTCCGCCCCTCAAACGCTCGGCGCAATGCACGAACAGCATCCTCATCAATGTGGCGGGACTGATTCTCAAGATAACGCTGTTCCAGCAGATCATAGTCGTACTTGCGCCTCTCTGCCTGCGACAGGGATGCGATGATGTTGCGCATATCGCGTGCGTTCGCCCTGTGATTGCGCTGAAGGTAGGCAATATTGTTGACGTGACACTGGTAAAGCCCCGCGACAAAATACGGCGTGGAGTAGCCCCATGTATATGCCTGCTGAAACGGCTCCATGTAGGTATCAATCGCATCCAGTATGGCATCCAAATCATAGTTTCCGTGCTTCTTGCGGTTCAAATAACTCGCGACCAGCTCCGTCGTCGCATTCCCCGCTCCGCGTCCCATGCCGCAGAGGCTCGCATCCACCATGACGGTGCGTCCGGATGTCTCCAACAAATCGATAAAGCGAATGGTCAGGGCAAAGGAGAGCTGCTGATTGTTGTGCGAATGGAAACCGAGCCCGACTGCCTTGTCAAGCTTTGCGTCCATTACACTGACGATGCGCTCCAAGTCCTCCGCATACATCGCACCAAACGTGTCAACAACGGACAATGCGACGGGCGAGAATGCGTTGACCTCCGCCACGAGCTCCTCTAAATCCGCATTGCTGTACGCCATCGTATTTGCCGCTTGCAGGAATACCTGATATCCCTTTTCACGTATCTTTTTCGCGACAGCAATCCCCTCCCTGTGTTTCCCATGCGGGAACACGACGCGGACGGCATTGATGGATGTTCCATCGCAGGGCGGGAGCTGCTCCGTATC
>CALIBA010000330.1 GCA_938045435.1 uncultured Selenomonas sp. | reverse complement strand
GGAGGGAGAGGTCAATGATAAGGTATTGCCGTTTTTAGCACTGTATGGGGCGGCCTGTATTTTTATTTCATTTTTGGCGCCGGAGATTATGGCGGTGCTTGCGCCGCCATCCTATCAGGAAGGGGTTTATTTAATTCCCATTCTTATGGTCGGTGTCTTTTTGACGGGGCTATACTGCCTTTTTGCAAATGTAGAATTTTATTATGAATCCACGATGATGATTGCGGTGAACAGTTGTTTTGCTGCTGCCTTAAATTTTGGATTCAACTATTTATTGCTTGAGCGCTATGGTTATACCGTAGCAGCATATACAACAACACTCTGTTTCTTTATTCAAACGCTGTTTCACTATATGAACTATCGGCGCTTAGGAAGCAGTCTTTACAATATGAAAGCTGTTGTTTGTATTTTTCTTTCCGTCGTATTTGGCTGTATGTTCTGTTTGTGGGTATATGATTTTTTGATGATACGATACTTGATATTGCTGCTGTTTATTGGAGGGGGATGGGTCAAAAGGGATGTATTGCGCCAACTTTATCGGGGACTTAAAAATAAATCATAAAAAATGTCACATTTAGGGAATGTTTGATCGGAGGAACGATGGGGAAAAAAGCGTTGATTACTGGAATCAATGGGCAGGACGGCTCTTATCTTGCAGAGCTGCTTCTCGCCCATGGATATAAAGTATATGGTCTCATGCGTCCATCCAGCATAAAAGCTCCAAGGAAACTGCTCAATATTCAACACTTGCTGCATCAGATTGAACTTTTTCCGTGTACACTGGAGGATTATGAGGCAGTATGCAGGATATTTGAAGAATGCCGTCCTGATGAATGCTATCATCTTGCGGCATCGACATTTGTGAATCATTCATCCGATGCAGATCTTGCCATTATGACGAATAATCTTGTCGCCTCACATCATATTCTGTTGGCGATTTTGAACTATTGCCCAACGTGCAGGCTCTATTTTGCAGGGTCGAGTGAGATTTTTGGAACAGTGCAGCATGCGCCGCAAAATGAGCAGACGCCGTTTCGTCCACGCTCTGTCTATGGGATTTCTAAAATGGCAAGTCATTCCTTGTTGGCACATTATCGGCACAATAAAGGGCTCTATGCGTGTACTGGCTTTTTGTACAATCATGAGTCTAAAAGGCGTGGGAGCGTCTTTGTTACCCGCAAGATTACGGCGGCGGCGGCAGCGATTTCCTTGGGGCTCCAGGAGGGACTTTCGATGGGGAATCTCGATGCGAGGCGTGACTGGGGGTATGCCCCGGAATACGCAGATGCGATGTATCGTATGCTTCAAGCAGACGCACCGCGAGATTATGTTATTGCAACAGGGCGCCTGCATACGGTTCGAGATATTTTAGAGGTCGCCTTTTCTTATGTCCATTTGGATTACAGGAAATATGTAACAGTTGATGAGCGATTTGTACGCCCCGATGAAGCGGTGCCGCTGCAAGGAGATCCATCTGCGATTGCTGCATCACTTGGATGGAAACCGCAGAAATCATTCTCAGAGATGATCGAAGAGATGGTAGAATATGATGTATTTTTGTTAAAACATCAGGATTCTGTGCATGTATAGAAAGGATGTATAACATGAAAAAAGCGTTGATTACAGGAATTACAGGACAAGACGGTTCTTATTTGGCAGAATTGCTGCTAAGCAAGGATTATGAGGTGCATGGTGTTGTTCAGCGGCATAGCACGCCAGGCACAGAACGTATAGATCATCTCCTTCAGGAGGAATCCCTAGCAAAACGTATTTTTTTGCACTATGGGGATCTAACAGATGCCTGCAATCTGATGGAGCTTGTGTCAAAGATTCGTCCAGATGAGGTATATAATCTTGCAGCGCAGTCACATGTAGCGGTTTCCTTTGAGGTGCCCGAATATACGGCGGAAGCAACAGGTGTTGGGACGCTTCGCCTCTTGGAGGCAATTCGTAAGAGCGGTATACCTGCTAAATTTTATCAAGCCTCGACATCAGAGCTTTTTGGCGGCGTTCCGGGGACTGCTCCACAGAGCGAAAAAACCCCTTTTTATCCCAAGTCACCCTATGGTGTAGCAAAACTTTACTCGTATTGGATTACAGTGAACTACCGTGAGTCCTATGATATATTTGCTTGCAATGGAATTTTGTTTAATCATG
>CALIBA010000329.1 GCA_938045435.1 uncultured Selenomonas sp. | reverse complement strand
AGAAACGTAGAATACGTCCGTCTGTATCGTACAAAAAACAGACGTGATATACAGCGCAGCACAAACAGGAAAAGAGGGGCACGCTCGCCTCGCGTCAGACAGGCAATCAGCCGTCGCGTAAGAATGATCCGTGGAAAGATTTCAGCTCTAGCAGACCGCTTCCTTAGAGAGCATGAACAGCAGGGGAAAATTACGGTACGTTGGCAGGAGGAGCAGACACGCGATAAGGCGATAGCACAAGAGGAAAAAATGTACCAAAATTGGGGGAGGTAGTATTACGCTAAATACCGTAGTATAATAAAGAAAAAAGGGGGGAGTCATGTGTTGCAGGTTTTATCAAGACCATATGTAAATCGTGCATCTCGGGCTTGTCAGGGGCTGATGAATATTAGGCACGGTGAAATAATGACATATCAAACTTTGGCAAGGATATTCAAAAAAGAAATCCCTTATGATAAAACTAAACATTTGGGGTATTTATTGGGATTTTTTGACGAATGTTATATATCCCTGATTAAAGACTTTATGCGTGAACAGGATATATCCAAAGAGCAGATTATTGATATTTTCCAACTCCTTCCGGAACAAGGAGAAACCTATGATTTCAGGAGAGCATTGAATCATGGTGAGTTCTAAAGACAGACCGGACTATGTTTTATCCACGCAACTACTCGAATATGCGGCATCTATTATTGAGGAAGCCAAGCTGCCTTCCTCCACCTATTCTTTAGGCGGAGGAACGGTCTTATCCTATGTATTCAATCATCGTAAGAGTAAAGATATTGATATATTTATCAATGATCCTCAATACATGGGGGCATTATCTCCACGCTTTAACGAACGCAGCGAACGGGCACTGTCTTATAATGAGAACGGACACTGTATTACACTGTCCTTTGACGAGGGAAAAATTGACTTCATAGCCGCTTCACAAATTACAGATTTTTCTGCAAAGACACAAACAATATTTGGTCATAGAATAGCCGTTGACGATCCGGTAGAAATCGTATGTAAAAAGATTTATTTTCGGGGAGATCGTGCGTACCCCAGAGATATATTCGATCTTTCCGTATTATACGAAAGCAATCGGAGAGAGGATCTTATAACGGCAATGGCAAGGTATCCCGATAAAATCAACCAGTTCATAAGCAAATTCAAAAAGGATCGATTAAATCCCAATATTGAACCGTATAGCGCAACATATTCGGGATCATTGCTGCCTGACGGAGAAAAATTTATTGGAAAAGAATTTTCTATTTGCCAAAAATTTATTCAAGAAGTAGAGCAAAAATGTGAACAGTCCATTTTACTGAAGCCAAAGCGGCATCCCGTAATGCGAAAAAAGAATACGAGCAAGGATCAGCAGCGTGGTCGTTGATAATCTTCTACACACAACAAAAGGTGTCCACAACGGACACCTTTTGTTGTGCACGAGAGGGCACTTATTATCGCCCCATGCTGCGTGCTTTTCCCTGCTCTTTTTTGGGCGTGAGTGAAACCTTGCGCTTGCGTGGAACAGATGGTTTCTTCTCCGGCTGCAGTTCTGCCGACGCGGCAGTCTTTTCAACCGTTTCTTCTTTTTTCGCCGCGACAGACTTGCCCTTATGGGAAACGGCTGCCTTCTTTTCCGTTGATGCCTGTGCCTGTTCAGACTCCTTCTCTGTCGCTTTCACCGGGGCTGTGTGACGTGCTTTCCACTCCGCGACGATTTCAGCACTGCGCTCCTTGCTTACAACACGCACCTTCTCGATCATATGCTCTTTCATGTAATCTGCAGCACGTTCAGCATCGCGGGCTGCGCGAAAGAGTTCGTTCGGATCGTCACGCAAAACTTTTGCCCATGACTGGAGATATGCGGTATGGTTCTTTCGATGCCCCTCGTCGAAATGCAGGCCATACTCCTGGTGAATGAACAACGAGGCAAGTTCTGCGCGCAGTTCCTCCCGCGCATATGTCTTTTTATCAAAGCCGAGTTCCTCTATCAATGTTTGACGCGCAAGTCGGGATTTGTGCCCGGTACTATGCGCAATCTCATGTGCCACCGTCGCATAGAAAGCGTCTGTGGTCTTGAATCCCTCTTTCGGCGTCACATGAATCTCATCTGTCATGGGCTGGTAGAAGTTTTGCCCTGCCTGATCGAAGTGAATTTTCGCCTCGCTGTTTGCGATCATGTGCTCCATCTTCTCATTCAGTTCTTCCGGTTCTCTCGCTGCTTTCTGCAATGGGGGAATGCCCTCCATTTGTTCCGCGTTGAATACCACATAGGACTTGATGATCGGCTGCGGCAGGCGCTCCTTTTTGACGGCCATACAACCGTCAGCATCCATTTCATAAACAGGTTCTTTTTTTCCTGTTTTAGGGTTCTTCTCCCAAACCTCACGTTCAAACTGGTAATACTCTATGTGAGTGCCTTTCTCGCCCTTCCTGATCCGTCCGCCCATCTCCTGCACCTGCTTGAATGTGCCCCAACGGGGATCTGTATAGCCGTGCTGCATCGCAACAAAGGAAAGGCGAAGACTGTTGCCACCGCGATAGTAGCTTGCACGACCGCTGCGCTGCATGATGTTGCGTGGGCGTCCACTTACGGTAAGACCGGATTCCCAAAACAGCGGCTTTCCGGCCTCGATGTCGGCAGCAATCTTTTCGACGACCTCCTTGCGATCCTCCATGATCTTATCCATGCTCATTTTTCCGTCGCCTCCTCGTCATCCTCAGCTTGCAGTTCGCGCTCCTCTTCCGGAAGCAAAACATCTTCCTCGGGCACAATACCGTATTTCTCGATAACCTCCTGCGCCTTAGATTCCTTGTCCTTTAACATGTCCATTCCTCCTGTCGTAACCAGTTCTGCCCGCACAGCATCTGCATCGGCACGCATGGAGAACACAGCACCGTTGTTATACCAGACGTAACCGTTCTCATGCGCCGCACAGCTCTCAGCGGAAAATACACTTCTGCCATCTTCGATTAGCTCCAAACGCATCAGCATCCCCCCTCTCTACGTCCCAGTCCCTTTGACACGCTGCTTCCACGCTTTAACAAGGTCTGTTCCGTGTAAGCCCTCGCATCCTGGAACAGTAACAGGCTCATAAGCCCCTTTCTCTGTCGCGATCATAGCCTCAATCCGCGCCTTTTGCGCGGCAATCGCTTCTTGTCGTCGTCGCTTTTCTTTTGCGGCGAGTTCTTCCGCAACACCTTTTCCGTCCACATAGTCCTGTTCAAGCGCACGACGCAGCCACCCGCCCGGATTCTTCACCTTCCCTTCGACCACGAGCCGTCGCAGATAACGGCACTTGTCCCAAATGGTAATGCAGCCGTATTCCCGGAGAAAGCCCCGTGCAGTATTCTCTGAAATGCCAAATTCACCGAGAACAGTGATTACTTCGTCCTCTGCTACACTGTGCTCGCCATCGAAAAGTCTTGCAGAAGAATTTTGTCTTCCTGGAAAGGACACTATGGATTCTTCCGGAGCAGCCCCCATTTCCTCTCTGATCACATCTAGGACTTTCTGACGTGTCGCGTCTCTCTCTGAAGGTTCTTCTTTCCTAGAGTGAATAGAAACACCCTCTTCTTCAGCTTTGCTTGAGTTGCTTGTTGTTGTTGATGTTGTTGTTTTATTATCATAATGATTAAGAACAACAACACCATTGGTAGTATTAACACTTGTATTATTAGTGTCCGCTTTCACGGTGTCCCATGAAATAGGACGCGTGGATTCTGCGGTCTTTTCGCCGTGTCCTATCTCATGGGACACGGTTTCTTCAATCGATCTGTCCGGAGCACTTTCTTCCGGCAGCTCAACTTTTTCTGCCCGCAATTCCAAAACACGCTGTGGATCAAGATTGATCTCGTATGTATTCCGGAAAAATTTCTGATTGCCGCTGCGTGATTGGATCACCGTAATATATCCATAGTCCACAAGCTGCTTCATATATTTCGCATAGGTGTTCTTGTTGATCTGCAAATCGTAGCAGATTTTATCCCTGCCGGGAAATGCGCCGTTCCCAAACGTGCACACATAGGAGTAAATCGCCTTTGCGATCACATGCAGTTCCCGATCCTGCATGACGTATTTGCCGACCATCCCATAACCACATTCAAGTATACTTTTGGGATATTGACGAATATGTTCTTCTATCTCCGG
>CALIBA010000328.1 GCA_938045435.1 uncultured Selenomonas sp. | reverse complement strand
CCGCTTTTCTATGCGGAGGAGTATTTTTCATGTTCTCAAAAAGGCGTGCTGCGGGGGCTGCATTTTCAAACCCCTCCGATGGCACATGAAAAAGTAGTTTACTGCGCAGCGGGAGAGGTTTTAGATGCTGTGGTGGATTTGCGCCGCGGCTCTCCTACCTATGGGCAGCATGCATGTTTTAATCTCCGCTCTTTTGAAGGGACGATGCTTTACATTCCAAAGGGGATGGCGCATGGATTTTATACCTTGAGCGGTACAGCAGTCATGATGTATAAGGTGACAAGTGTATATGCACCGGAACATGATACAGGGATTCGCTACGACTCAGCTGATATTCCGTGGATGTTTGAGGAAGGATCACCAATCCTATCAGAGCGGGATCAAGGATTTCCTGCGCTCGCTGATTTTGTGAGCCCATTTGTATACGAATAGTGTTTTATGGCAGTGTTTTACGATAGGATGAGGGACATGCGAGAGGTATTGCATATCACAACACATATGGGCGGCGGTGTTGGCAAGGTGCTGTCAGGTGTTGCATCATATACAGCGCGAATGAATACCTCCTATAGACACCGCATTCTGCTACTTGAGCAGCCGGAAAAGACCAATTTTGTTGAGATTTGCCGCGCTCGTGGTGTGGAGCTCATCTGTGGGGCATCAAGAGATGAACTGCAAGAGGCTGTTCATTCGGCAGATATTGTGCAGATTGAGTGGTGGCATCATCCACGTATGGCCGCGTTTTTGGCAAATTTTCCTAATGTAAAAACACGCTTAGCTGTTTGGGCGCATGTCTCTGGATGTTATTATCCATATATACAGACATCTTTTTTACGTATACCGCAATGTTTTATTTTCACGTCACCCTATTCACTTGAAAATCCATATTGGTCTGCAGAGGAGCAAATGTGGGCGCGTGCGCACTGTTCGGTGGTATACAGCTCCGGCGGGTTTGAGGCAGAGGCGTCAAAGCAGTCAGAGCGGGCAGACGGAAGATTTGTTGTCGGCTACGTGGGGACACAGTCCTTTGCAAAACTTCACCATGATTTTGTACGCTATTGCCAGAGTGTGTCTCATATTCCGGGCATTGAATTTGTTCTCGTTGGAGACATGACCAACCGAGAACAAATTTTAGAAGAAGCACGAGAAGCCGGGATCGATCAGAAATTTCACTTTATTGATTATGTCAGTGATGTGAACGCTGAGCTTGCTCAGATGGATGTATTTGGCTATTTGCTGAATCCGCATCATTTTGGAACAACAGAAAATGCGCTGCTCGAGGCGATGGCAGCAGGATTGCCTGTTGTTGCACGCAATCAATGTACGGAAAAATATCTGATTGCGCATGGGCAAACGGGCATGCTTGTACATGATATAGAAGAGTACCGTCAAACGATGGAGTGGCTTTTTGTGCATCCAAAAGAGCGCAGTCATCTTGGCAGGGCAGCACGTGAGGCAGTTTTAAGAGATTTTTCTGCGGTGAAGACAGTAGAGCATCTGCATGCAGTTTATGCAGAGATGATGACAAAGCCCCCACGTACCTATGATTTTCAAAAAACACTGGGGCAGCATCCATATGAGTATTTTCTCAATGGATTACCGCCACAACTGCGGCAGATCTTTGAAGCAGATACGACTATTGGTGATGATGCACTGCCCACCATTCTGAAAGAGCATAGTAAGAGTTCACTCCCTCATTTTTGCCGTATGTTTGATGGAGATAAACAGCTAAAAGATTGGCAGCATAAATTTTGCAGTGCAGGAAAAGAAAATATGAAAAAGCGCTTCAGTGGGGAGATGTAGTGATGAGACCAAGCGTATTAGTTACGGGGATCACAGGATTCATCGGAGGTTGTCTTGCACGCTGCCTTCTATCGAAGGGGTGGTTTGTCTCGGGGATTGTGCGGACCTCATCCCAGATTGATGCTTTGCCGGAGGAGATTCAAAATGCAGTTCGGCTCTATAATGCGGATCAGATGGATTTGCGTGCTATTGTAGAGGAGGCCGCACCGGATATTGTGATCCATCTGGCTACCTGCTATATTTCTGCACACGCCTATGAAGAAATTGAGAAGCTTGTAGAAAGCAATATTTTGTTTGGGACAAAACTTCTCGATGCAATGATGCAGCATAATGTTAAGAAAATGGTATATGCGCGCTCATCATGGCAGCATTTTACAGATGATTCTTACGAAGCGGTAAATCTCTATGCAGCAACAAAGCAAGCATTTGACACCATTGTGGCATATTATATGGCAGCACATGGGCTGCAAACCATCAGTTTGACCCTTTTTGATACCTATGGCACAGACGATCACAGAAATAAGCTGCTTGCAATTCTTCCCACATGCACGGAGCGTGGGAAATCTTTGGCATTGTCGCCCGGAGAGCAGGAAGTTGACTTTGTTCATGGAGCAGATGCCGCAAGCGCCTTTGCTCTTGCGGCACAATATCTCTTGGAGGATCGAATGGATCTGTGCGGCAGCTATGTTGTATCATCTGGGAAAACGGTTACTCTGCGGGAACTGGTTCGCCGCTATGAGAAACTGATCGGGAAAAAGCTGTTGATTGACTGGGGAGCACGTCCCTATCGGGAGCGAGAGGTGATGCACCCATGGAGAGGGGGGAAGGTTCTGCCTGGATGGGTACGGGAGCATCAAGAACTAATGTAGCTTTACAGTTGACTTGTGGCTAAAAAATATATCTTTTATCACAGTGAATTGGTGTTCTGAGAGGGGAAGAATCTGTGAAAGTAGTCATTCTTGCCGGCGGTCTTGGTACGCGGATCAGTGAGGAATCAATCGTGCGGCCAAAGCCTATGATTGATATCGGTGGAAAGCCTATTCTTTGGCATATCATGAAGATTTACTCATTTTATGGGTTCCATGAATTTGTTATTTGCTTGGGATATAAAGGCTATATGATTAAGGAGTATTTTGCGGATTATTATTTGCATACTTCAGATGTTACTTTTGATTTTACCCAAGGAAACCGAATGACAGTACACAGCAATGTCTCTGAACCATGGAAAGTGACCCTTGTGGATACGGGGCTTGGGGCGCAGACCGGCTGTCGGATTAAGCGTGTGCAGGAGTATATAGGTGACGAGACGTTTATGCTGACCTATGGGGATGGCGTGAGCGATATTGATATAAAATCGCTGCTTTCCACACATCAAGCCAAAAAGCAGCAAGCACTGATTACGATGACTGCGATTCAGCCCGGGGGAAGATTTGGTGTTCTCGATATTGATCGTACGAGTAATGAAGTCAGTCGATTTGTAGAAAAAGCGAAGGAAGATGGTGGATGGATCAATGGGGGCTTTATGGTACTTGAACCGGGCGTCTTTGATTATTTGCAAAATGATGAAGAATGCGTATTTGAGACGAAACCACTTGAAACGATCGCACGTGAGGGGCGGCTTCATGCATATAAACATACAGGGTTTTGGCAATGTATGGATACGCAAAGAGATAAGATACGATTAGGGGATATGTGGGCAAAGGGCGATGCGCCGTGGAAGCTATGGACATGATATGAGGGATTGTTGAAACGGTGCAATATTCCCATATAAGCTGCGCCGAAGCGATTTGGAATGCTAAGGAGAGGAATATCAGTGAGCGAACAGGAGATGCGGCAGAAAATACGTGATCTTGTGCATATATACGCAACGGAATATCACAGCATGCATGATGTATATCAAGAAGGGGATCGTATCTCTTATGCTGCAAGAGTGTACGATCATGAGGAAATAGAAAACCTCGTTGATAGTGCGCTTGAGTTTTGGCTGACGGCGGGACGATACACGCAGACTTTTGAACATGATTTTGCATCATATTTGAATATACGTCATGCCGTACTGGTAAATTCAGGGTCGTCCGCAAATCTTCTGGCTTTTATGGCCTTAACCTCTCCTCTTCTGGGGGAGCGTGCCATTCAACGGGGAGATGAAGTAATTACCGTAGCCGCAGGATTTCCAACAACAGTTGCCCCTATGGTACAGTATGGAGCGATTCCTGTTTTTGTCGATGTAACAATACCCCAATACAATATAGATGTAACACGACTGAAGGATGCGCTGTCAGCGCGTACAAAAGCTGTTATGCTGGCACATACGCTCGGCAACCCATTTGATCTGGCGGCAGTCAAAGGATTTTGTGATCAGCATGGTCTGTGGTTGATTGAGGATAATTGTGATGCGCTAGGATCAGAGTATTTGTTCGATGGGCAGATGAGGATGACGGGAACGATTGGCGATATTGGAACATCGAGTTTTTATCCTCCACATCATATGACGATGGGAGAAGGAGGCGCAGTATATACCAATGATAATAAATTAGCGCGTATTATTCTATCGATGAGGGATTGGGGAAGAGACTGCATATGCCCGCCTGGACAGGATAATTTTTGTAGGCACCGTTTTGATCGGCAATATGGTGAACTGCCGAAAGGCTATGATCATAAATATGTGTA
>CALIBA010000327.1 GCA_938045435.1 uncultured Selenomonas sp. | reverse complement strand
GACTCGACAAGAAGGAGGCCATGCGCCGCACCGCGCAGGAACTCGGCATCTCGCGCAGGGAGGTATATCAGGCACTCTTGGCGGGAGAACGTTAATTGCCGCGCGTGTCGGTTGCTGCGCGAATGATGATGGTGACAACGGACCATGTAGGATCGCGCTGATAGTACTTGAAGGAATAGACGCAGTCCTCTGTTTGATAGGTACAGTTTACTGCGATGATCTCCTGACGATGCGGTGAGCGGATGATCTCTCGATCATGTGAGATTGTCCGTTTTGCTCCCTGTTTTTGGAAGAAATCGTCATAGAATGCACGCAGCTTTTGCAGGGGAAGAAGGGATTTGCAGGTATAGCTGAGCGTTCGGTGCTCCTCCTTCCGCCGTATTGTGAATGGCTCCGTTATGACGGTTTCCGGCGAATATGGTATTTCCATATAGGCGTTTACAATGGTTTCCTCATGTTGTTTTCCTTGGGGAGAGAGGCTGAAATAGGTGGAGCGAAGCAGCATCACCGTTATCATGAGCAAGAAAAAGCACAGATACCACTTGGCGATACGTTTTCTCATTCGGATACCCTTCTTGATTTGGAGAAATTATGCGATACATGAATCTGTATTTAAGAGCATCAATACCGCAGTTGGAGACCTTTCTCGCCGTGAAAAGGGTCATAGACGAATGGGACCCTCTGCATTTGTTTCCATCTGCGCCGGCAGACGAATATGAGTATGAAGTTCACTTGATCTGCAAGCGGCTGGAGGCGTGTCCCCCGTGGCGGAATGCCCCTGCTCTTGATGAGTTGGCAGGGTTTATTGGCTATGTCTGTTGTGATCGTAATCACTATTATCGTGGTTGGGCAGTGTATCGGGCGGTTGCAGACAAGGTCATTCACGCGATCAAAAATGTCCCCGCTTGACCATGCCGATACATACAGACACCGCCGTTTATCCCCGATACAGAAATGTATCCGTGCTTCCCTAGCGGAGACGATTGTCCGCAGCGGCACGAATGCTGATGGAGATGTTCGTCCAGAACACATCGTTCTTGTAATTTTCCCCAAGGCAAAAGAGACAAGAACGCCGCCGCAGTTGTCACCCTGCACGGTCTGTG
>CALIBA010000326.1 GCA_938045435.1 uncultured Selenomonas sp. | reverse complement strand
CCTATGTTTACAGGTAAAGTAAGAAACAGGCTGCATATAGGGTTTGACGATCCCTCGGAAGCAACCGGAAGTCCCGAGTTTATCAACAGTGAGTTCCATCGGGTACGGGATGAAATTAAAGCCTGTTTCTATGACTTCTACCTGAACGAATTAAAACCACAATTAAAATAAATAGATATTGTTATGGAAAAGAAACAAGGAATTGGATTTTTTGAAAAATACCTGACTATCTGGGTTGCCTTGTGCATCATTATTGGAATTGCCGTGGGACAATGGCTCCCGGCAATTCCGCAAACATTAAGCAAATTTGAATATGCCAACGTGTCTATACCCGTGGCAATCCTGATTTGGTTAATGATTTATCCGATGATGCTAAAAGTAGATTTTCAAAGTGTTAAGAATGTCGGCAAGCGTCCGAAAGGAATAATAGTCACTGGCGTTACAAATTGGCTGATAAAGCCATTTACCATGTTTGGAATTGCTTATTTGTTCTTCTATGTGGTTTTCAAAGCCTTTATACCTGCCGGATTAGCCGAAGAATATTTAGCCGGGGCGGTATTATTGGGGGCTGCACCTTGTACAGCAATGGTGTTCGTGTGGAGTTACCTTACTAAAGGGGATGCCGCTTATACACTGGTACAAGTGGCAGTGAACGATTTAATCATATTGGTAGCGTTTGCCCCTATCGTTGCTTTCTTGCTGGGAGTTGGCGGCGTATCTATCCCATGGGACACTCTGTTGCTATCCGTAGGGCTCTTTATTGTGATACCACTTGCGGCTGGGGTCATTACTCGAATAATGGTTATCCGCCGCAAAGGTGTGGAGTATTTCAATAACGTATTTATTAAGAAATTTAATAATTATATGGTAGGTGGATTGCTATTAACGCTTATTATCCTGTTTTCATTTCAAGGAGAAACGATACTGAACAATCCCCTGCATATCTTATTGATTGCAGTTCCGCTTGTGTTGCAAACGGTTCTGATATTCTTCGTTGCTTATGGTTGGGCGAAATGGTGGAAATTACCCCATGATGTTGCCGCACCTGCCGGAATGATTGGGGCAAGTAATTTCTTTGAATTGGCGGTTGCTGTGGCTATTTCTCTTTTTGGTTTACAATCTGGGGCTGCATTGGCTACGGTGGTGGGCGTGTTGGTCGAAGTTCCGGTGATGTTGATGTTAGTAAGGATTGCCAATAACACACGACATAATTTCACAGAGACATATCATTCTTAGAGGCAATTGCATAATAAGAAGATATAATAAAGGTAAGATACCTAAATATTATGCCCCCAAAGGGCTAAACGGCTCTCAGTTATTCCCATATAAGATAGAATGTAGTCATAGGGTAGTAATTTTCATTTCTTGTTCTAACTACATTATAACCCTTTTTCTTTCACTGCCTTATCTCTTGTTGTAGTAAGTAGTAGGATAATATCGGTGAAAGAAAAAGGAAATCAATACAGATTATCAGTTATCCGTGCTGCCAAGCAGAAATATCGGTGTTATCACGGATGCAGGTTTCTGCAACCTCTCACAAAGATACTTCCTGAACAAATGCGCTTCTGTGCTGTCCAACTGAAAAGAAAGGGCAATGATGATAGGAAGCGGATAGAGCGGAGCATAACCTTTTAGTTGTTCGTTTACATAAATATCATCCTCACCTGCACTCCTTTCATCGGGATGCAGGTTAGAAAATCTCATCAACGCTTGCAGTCTATGGTTAAGTTTACTCCACGTTACACCGAAGAACTTCGCAAGTTCTCCCTCCGTCATGGTTATGTCTCCATTTCCTTTTCTGACAACCTGCATATTGCTGCCCCAATCAAAGATACTGCGATGACAGGCAGTGTTTGTTACGGCTTTTAAGTTATCGTTTGCTTTCATGCCGTTTCCTCCATTTTATAGATTGATACCTCCGAAGGTTCACAAGCCTCTCTCTCCATATTTTCTTTATCCTTTGCCGATTGTTTGGCAATAAGCCTGTCCATATCCTCCGAAATCTTGTTGTCCGTTACCTGCGCATAAATCTGCGTGCTTGATATGGAAGCGTGCCCCATCATCTTGGCTATGCTCTCAATAGGAATACCTGCGCTTAGACACATCGTGCCAAACGTATGTCTTGCCATGTGGTACGAAAGTCTTTGACGGATACCGCAAGCCTTACCCACGATGCTCAGGTTCTTGCCCATCACGCTACGGCTGCAATGAGGTTGAAAGACAAGGCTGTCGCCTTTTTCTTTCACCGCCTGCTGTTCTTCGTTTCCTGCCTGCGCATTCCTGCAATGGCTGATGATAGTTTCAGCTATGGGATGTAACGGCACGACAAACTCAGCCTTTGTCTTCTGACGCTCCTTGCGTATATACCTCTGTCCGTCTGCTGCCGTTTGGATATGGCTGTATTCCAAATTTTCCATATCAGCGATAGCCATACCAGTGAAGCAGGAGAAGAC
>CALIBA010000325.1 GCA_938045435.1 uncultured Selenomonas sp. | reverse complement strand
ACACCGCCCTCTCACGGCGGGTTCATGGGTTCGAATCCCATAGGCGTCACCATCGTTTGAGATAGGAGCTGCTACCGCATGCAGCTCCTTTTTTGTCTGGAGGATGCCATGCTTTTTTTATCCATGCTCCTTCTGGGCGGGATGGTTGGGTTCGTCGGCGCGGGCGGCGGCGGCGTTGTGATTACCCTGCTCGTCGTAGGCTTCGGCGTTCCCATTCATCAAGCGCTTGCCGTTGCGCTTGGCTCGATGGCATTCACAACGCTCTCCGGTGCCATCAGTCACTATCGTGAGCGTGAGGTCATTTTGCAGACCGGGGCAGTCATTGGTGCGGGCGGTCTTGCAGGTGCGCTCGTTGGGGCGGTTCTGTCCAACCATATCGCAGCACCGAACCTTAGCCTGTTCACAGGGCTTATGCTCGAATCGAGCGCCCTCATTCTCTATCTGCGCATTTATCAAGCCGACTGGCTCAGCAGGCATATCCATGTGCGTGAGGAGCTGCTGACGGGACGCGCACTCTATCTGTATGGGCTTCCCGTCGGTGCGCTCTGCGGCGTCCTTGCAGGGGCCTTTGGGATTGGCTCTGCGGCCTACATCCAGATCGCCCTCATGGTGGTGTTCGGCGTACCGCTGCTGCAGGCGATCGGCACGACGATGATGATTATTGTACCCATCTCCATCAGCGGCGGCATGGGGTATCTCTTTTATGGGCAGTTTGAACCGTGGCTCTTTTTTCAAACACTCATCGCGCTTTCCATCGGTTCCTATCTCGGTGCAAAACTGACGCATCTCGCACCGCTGCCGCTGCTGCGGTTTTGTATTGTCGCACTGCCCGCTGTGGGCGGTCTTATCATGGTGTTATTTCGCTGATATTTTGATGTAATTTATTTAGGAGGATTGTATGAAACGAACGATTATCACAACATTTATGGCGGCTCTTGTGCTGGCGGCACTCGGCTGCGGCGGCGGGAATTCGTCTGCTGCCGAGCAGGCAAAGGAACAGCCGGCTGCCTACCGGCATATCTCGTCGGAGGAAGCACAGGCCTTGATGGAAAAGGAGACGGGGTACATCATCCTCGATGTGCGCACGCCAAAGGAATATGCTGAGGGGCATATCAAAGATGCCGTCAATGTGCCGAATGAGAGCATCAGCGGCACGCCGCCGCAGGAGCTGAAGGATAAAAGCCAGCTGATTCTCGTCTACTGCCGCAGCGGTGCTCGGAGCAAGGACGCTGCGCAGAAACTTGTTCATATGGGTTATACGAATATCGTCGATTTTGGCGGGATCATAGATTGGCATGGGGATGTCGTAAAATGACATGGAATCATGCTGCAATGGAAGGCGAAGCAGCATGATCCTGCACATCGGTTTGCAGTGTACAGATCAGCAGGTGACTTGTCCTGCATGGAGGTTTTATGATGAAACGAATTGTATTCCTTTGTGCCGCGGTTTTCCTCCTCTGCCAAACTGCGGTATTTGCCCATACGATGACCGAGGATGAGATGTTTGTCGGCGGGGTAGGGCGTGGGTGCACACTTGGCTATGTCGAGAGCGTCTATGGTGTACCGGCAGATAAAAAGGAGATGCGCGGCGACGGCATACGCGCTGTGACCTATATCTATTCGCCGACGTTTTCCATCACAGCGCGTACGGGACAGAATGACATGCGCCCGGAGAGTGAACTTATCGTTGTGGGCTTTTCCTGCAAGGATGCCTCGCTGAGGACACCGAGCGCACTTGCTGTTGGTATGCCATATGCTGCTGTTACAGAGAAATTCGGTGCAGCAGATACGGTTTTGACCGATGATGATGGGCGCAGGATGTATGTTTATGATGTATACCATGGTGCACGTGAAGTTTTGTTCTACGTCAACGACAACGATGTTATTACGGAGATTGCGGCGACGACAGAAGTCTAATTGATATACGAAAGTGTCCGTGATCGGATTGGTTTCCATATAGAGAAAACGCCGCTTTCCTCAGCGTATAGCTATGGGGAAGCGGCGTTTTTGGATGGGAAAAGAGAAGGCGTGGATTACATCATCAAGGATGTTGTGTAGGGCGCCCTGCATACACCCTTTTCTGTAATGATCGCTGTAATTAGGGTGTGGTCTGTGACGTCAAAGGATGGATTATAGACCTTGATACCGCGCGGCGCCATCCGCTCTTTATACCACATCTCGGTGATCTCCTCCGGGGGGCGCTGTTCGATATGGATGTCTGCGCCGGTGGGGGTATCTAGGTCGATGGTGGAACTTGGTGCGCAGACATAGAAGGGAATACCATAGTGTTTGGCGAGGATGGCGACGCCGCTGGTGCCGATTTTGTTCGCGGTATCGCCGTTTGCAGCGACGCGGTCGCAGCCGACAAAGACGGCCTGTATCCATCCATTTTTCATGACCGTCGCCGCCATGTTGTCGCAGATGAGGGTAACATCCATACCGGCTGCGCTGAGTTCATAGGCCGTTAGGCGTGCTCCTTGGAGGAGGGGGCGGGTTTCATCGGCGTAAATCTTAAAGTTGTATCCTTTTTTGTGACCGAGGTACATGACAGCAGTTGCCGTGCCGTACTTTGCCGTGGCGAGCTGACCGGCGTTGCAGTGCGTGAGAAGGCCGTCGCCGGGGGATACGAGGGGGAGCGCATGCACGCCGATTCTTTGGCAGATGTCAATGTCTTCCGCTTTGATTTTAAGCGCCTCCTCGCGCAGCAGAGCACGGATTTCCGGGATGGATTTTTCCGCCGCATTTTTAACGACGCTTTCCATGCGGCGCAGTGCCCATGAAAGGTTGACGGCAGTAGGGCGCGAGGAGTTCAGATAGTCTGCTGCTGCGTGGAATCGCTGTGCAAATACGCCGTAGTCGTCGGTGTCAATCTCACACGCGGCAAGGTACATGCCGATGGCTGCCGCATCGCCGATGGCAGGCGCACCGCGCACTTGCAGGGTGTGGATGGCAGCCCATATTTCGCCCTGCGTTTTCAGGTGCAGATATGCGGCTTTGTTCGGGAGTTTGGTCTGGTCGATGATGACGAGGGCATGTTCTTTGTCATCGAGGGCGAGGGTTTCCATTTCTAAAATATTTGTCTCTGTCATTTGTTTGCTCCTTCATGGTGCTGCCGATTTGAAGCGCTGCATCGTACAGGAGATCCTAGGAGTGCTCCATTTCCTTTGGGTATTCCCATTTGGCAAGTTCATCGGCGGGAATGGTCGCAGGTTCGTGTCCAAGAACCGTCAGTGTGCGGTAGTAAATGTCGGCGAGTTCTTCGAGGTAGCTTGCTTTGAGCACGGCCTCCTTCAGATCTGCCGCAACGGCAACGACGCCGTGTGCACGCATGAGTGCCACATCGGCGATCGAGAGCGGTGCCAGGACGTTTTCAGCGGCCGCACGCGTACCCGGGCGCCCATAGGGCGCGACGGGGACATAGCCCTTCTTACAGCCGAGCATTTGAAGTTCGTAGACGATGGCAGGGATGGGTTTATTCATGACGGCGAACGCCGTTGCTGCCTTTGAATGGGTATGTGCAACCGCTGCGACTTCGGGACGTGCACGATAAATAGCAATGTGCATGAGGGCTTCGCTTGTCGGCTTTTGTCCGTGTACGGATTCAACAGTGCGTCCGTCCATATCAATGATGACGATGTCCTCCGCAGTCATCTCCGTGCGATCCATGCCCGTCGGTGTGATGCAGATACAGCCGCACGCCCGGTCGTATATACTGAAATTCCCTGCGCGGTGCTGACATAGCCCCGCACACTCAGCCTGCAGCGCATAGTGGCGGACTTCCTCTTTTAACTGCTCCAACATAATATTCCCCCTCACCAATGTACAGCCTTTATTTTATCGAAGTTTTCGCTTTGATGGCAAGCGTTTTTTCTTTGCGCAAAAGTTTGGCATGGGAGGATTCTCGTATAGGATAAAAAGTTTGACTTTTATTGGGAATGGTTTATAATATATTTTAGAACGAAGGGCGTGGAAAGAAGGGCTGCCAAATAGGTCAGTACCGTTGCCTGCGCCGAATTTTGTGGAACTACACAGGGGGTATTTTTATGGCAGTAAAGGTTGCTATCAACGGATTTGGTCGTATTGGTCGTCTTGCATTCCGTCAAATGTTCGATGCTCCCGGCTATGAGGTCGTTGCCATCAACGATCTGACGAGCCCAAAGATGCTTGCGCATCTTCTTAAATATGATTCTACGCAGGGGCGTTTTAAGTATGCGGATTCCGTCACGGCGGGGGACGATTCCATCACGGTCAATGGCAAGAAGATCAACATCTATGCACAGGCAGATGCCGCGCAGATCCCGTGGGGCAAGCACGATGTCGATGTCGTGCTTGAGTGCACAGGGTTCTACACGGCAAAGGACAAGGCTGAGGCGCATCTGAAGGCCGGCGCGAAGAAGGTTGTCATCTCCGCCCCCGCGGGCAACGATCTCCCGACGGTCGTCTTTAATGTCAACCACAAGACGCTTACTAAGGCAGATAAGGTCATTTCGGCGGCATCCTGCACGACGAACTGCCTTGCACCGATGGCGAAGGCGCTCAATGATCTCGCCCCGATTAAGAGCGGCATCATGACCACGATCCATGCCTATACGGGCGATCAGATGGTGCTCGATGGCCCGCAGCGCAAGGGAGATCTGCGCCGCAGCCGTGCCGCTGCCATCAACATCGTACCAAACTCCACAGGTGCGGCAAAGGCGATTGGTCTTGTCATTCCGGAGCTGAACGGCAAGCTCATCGGATCTGCACAGCGCGTGCCGACCCCGACCGGTTCGACGACGCTCCTCTATGCGGTGGTTGAGGGGAAGGTCACGGTCGATCAGATCAATGCGCAGATGAAAAAGGAAGCAACGGAGTCGTTTGCCTACAACGAGGATGAAATCGTCTCAAGCGACATCATCGGTACGACTTATGGCTCCATTTTTGACGCGACGCAGACGATGGTCAGCGATACGGGCGATGGCAACACGCTCGTGCAGGTTGTTTCGTGGTATGACAACGAGAACAGCTACACGAGCCAGATGGTGCGCACCATCAAGTATTTTGCTGAACTCGGCTAAAAAGTAAACAGAGCGATGTAAGCATACGATCTTTCGAGGTCCGGCCAACGTTTGGGCCGCACCTCGAATTTTCATTTGGAGGGAAATGTATGAACAAGAAGACCATTCGCGATATTGATGTCAAGGGGAAAAAGGTATTCGTTCGCGTGGATTTTAATGTACCCATGGATGAGAACCGGAATATCACGAATGATACGCGCATTCGTGCCACGCTGCCGACGATCCGTTATCTTTTGGACAGCGGCGCTGCCGTTATTTTGGCCTGCCATGTCGGACGCCCGAGTGAGGCGCGCGAGCCGCAGTTTTCGACGAGGCCGATTGCAACGCGCCTTGCAGAGCTTCTCGGCAAAGAGGTTCAGTGGGCGCCGGACTGTGTCGGACCGGATGCGGAAAAGGCTGCCGCAGCACTGAAATCGGGCGAGGTACTGCTGCTCGAAAACCTGCGCTACCATAAGGAGGAGAAAAAGAACGATCCCGCATTTGCAAAGCAGCTTGCTGCGCTTGCCGATGTGGCGGTGGATGACGCCTTTGGTGTAGCGCACCGTGCCCACGCTTCGAATGTCGGCATCACGGCAGATCTTGAAACCGTGGCGGGCTTTCTCATGGAAATGGAAATCAACTACATCGGCAAGACGCTCGAAGCACCGCAGCGCCCGTTTGTCGCCATTCTCGGCGGGGCCAAGGTCTCGGATAAAATCGGCGTCATTGAGAATATGATTGACAAGGTGGATACCATCATCATCGGCGGCGGCATGGCGCACACATTTGACGCATCGAAGGGCTATCCCATCGGCGACTCTCTCGTCGAAAAGGACAAGATTGACCTCGCGGGGGAGCTTCTTGAAAAGGCTGCCAAAAAGGGCGTGAAGGTCGTTCTTCCCATTGATCTTGTGATTGCAGATAAATTTGCGGCAGACGCGCATACAAAGACGGTGGACGTGGACAAGGTGCCTGATGGATGGCAGGCGCTTGACAGCGGCGCAAAGACCTCCGAGGAGTACGTGAAGGCGCTTAAGGGGGCAAAGACGGTCATCTGGAACGGCCCCATGGGCGTATTTGAATTCGATGCGTTTGCAAAGGGTACCGAGGCCGTTGCCCATGCTGTTGCGCAGGCGACGAAAGAGGGCGCAATCTCGATTGTCGGCGGCGGCGACTCTATCGCAGCGCTCAGAAAGACTGGGCTTTCGGGTGAGATTTCGCATATCTCCACAGGCGGCGGTGCGACGCTGGAACTTCTCGAAGGGAAGGTACTGCCGGGCATCGACGCCATCGCCGATAAGTAAATCAATGATTGACCGATAAGGAGAATAGCATATGGCAAGAACACCAATCATTGCAGGCAACTGGAAGATGAACAACACGATTGCCGCAGGCACAGCGCTTGTCCGTGCACTCGCGCCCCTTGTCAAGGATGCAAGAGCAACCGTCGTCGTCTGCCCCACGGCAACAGCGCTCGCTGCTGTCAGCGAGGCGGCACGGGGCACCAACATCGCGGTCGGCGCACAGAATGTGCACTGGGAAAAGAGCGGCGCCTACACGGGTGAGATCTCAACCGAGATGCTGACGGAGATCGGCGTCACCTACTGCGTGCTTGGGCACAGTGAGCGCCGTGACTACTTCGGCGAGACGAACGAGGGGGTCAATAAGCGTGCCCATGCGGCATATGCGGCGGGTATTACGCCCATCATCTGCTGCGGCGAGTCGCTTGCGATCCGAGAGGCAGGCACCTATCTCGCCTATGTGGCGTATCAGATTGAGGCGGCACTCGCAGGATTTGCTGCGGCGGATGTGGCAAAACTTGTCATTGCCTATGAGCCAATCTGGGCAATCGGCACAGGAAAGACGGCGACGTTCGAGCAGGCAGAAGAAGTCTGCGCCCATATCCGCAAGACCATTGAGGCAAAGTATGGTGCTGCTGCGGCGGATGCCATCCGCATCCAGTACGGCGGCAGCGTGAAACCCGAGACGATTGCGGGGCTCATGGAAAAA
>CALIBA010000324.1 GCA_938045435.1 uncultured Selenomonas sp. | reverse complement strand
CAGGGGCATCTAGCGAGGTTGGATGAGCAAATTGCCGCGAGGGAGAGCAAGAGAAACATCTTGGAGGGCATGATTCACACGCTTTGTGGTATCAACGGGGAGCAGTTTGCGTTTGACGAGGAGTTATGGGGCGGACTGCTCGATCATATTGTGGTCAAGGAAGACGGGCAGGTGGTTGTTGTTTTCAAGGGCGAGATTGAGATTGGCGTGGGAGGATAAATTCTCCATTTATTTATATGCACTTAGATAAATGTACAAAAAAATGCACATCACCTGTGCTATACTCTCTGTGTAAGCAAGACGAGAGGGAGATAGTGCGATGTATGGTGCGAACAAGAAAATGCTCAATCTGCTGATTTTGAGGGTGCTACAGGAGCACTCGGATGCAGATCATCGGCTGACGCAGAGCGAGATCATCCGTTTGTTGCAGTTACAGTATGGGATTACCTGTGACCGCCGCTCGGTGCGCAGCAACATCCAGTCCCTCCAGGACATGGGCTACGACATCGCAACGCATGGCGGATGTTGGCTTGTGGAACGGGACTTCGATGATGCCGAGCTGCGTATGCTGATCGACAGTGTTCTGTTCTCGCGGACGCTCTCGACAGCGCAGGCAAAGCGGCTCGTTGAAAAGCTGCGGTCATTTGGCAATCGCTACTTTCATGCGAAAGTAGCACACATCTCGAATCTTCCTGAGCTTTCGCACGCTGACAACAAGCAGGTGATGATTGCGCTTGACGTGCTCAATGATGCCATCGAGGAAAAACGCAAGGTGCGGTTCACCTACAACACCTATGGGACAGACTTCAAACTACATCCGAAACGGAGTGAGCCCTATATCGTGAGTCCCTACCAGCTTGCCGCACACAACGGATGGTACTATCTCATTGGGAATCACAATGCCCACGACAATGTGTCGCACTATCGTGTCGACCGCATTACGGCGATTGAGATGCTGCCCGATGCGGCAAAACCAAAGAAATTTGTGCGTGAGTTTGCTGGTGGGTTTAGCCTCCCGCGCCACATGGCGGAACATATCTATATGTTCGGCGGCGAGAGCGTCACCGTGAAGTTGCGGACAAACACCTCCATGATGGATGCGCTCGTGGACTGGTTTGGCAGAGATTTCCGCATCATGCAGGAGGAGAACGATCAGATGATTGTCACACTCTCGTGTAATGAGACGGCGATGAAGTACTGGGCACTGCAGTATGGTCTGTATGTTGAGATTCTAGAGCCGCAGAGCCTGCGCACGGCAGTTCGTGAGGCTATACGACGGATGGCAAGAGTGTATGAGGAGGACGTATGAATCTTTGGAGCAACATCTACACCTACGGACTGACACCGGAGGAAACGGAATGGGTACGCAGGACATTCGTGACAGACTTTGGTTATCATCTGTATGAGGCAGAGGATTTCAGCGACCTGATTGCATTTCCGGCGATTGGACTTTTTGTGCAGCCATACGCGATGGATGCGGATGAACGTGAGATGCTTTTGGACTTTTATCAGGTCGCCCATGCCCACGACAGGAGTCTGATCATCGTATTCATGGACGCGGTGGAGATTCCACTGGCTCTCGTAGGCACCTCTATCTACATCTATGAGTGGGGGCGTGAATGGATTGCACGGATACAGGATGGCCTCATTTCCTGTGCAGGAATAAGGGAGCAGAAGCGGAAGGATGCACGCCTGATGATGGGGGACATTGAGGAGGAATAAAGGATATGGAACTCATGGAGCGTTACGAGGTTCTCAAGGCAAAAGTCGTGCAGCGTAGAGAGGAGTTTCGCGCACTGATGGCGTATATTGAGCAGGAGACGGCGTATCTGACGGCACCTGCCTCGACGCGATACCATCTCTGTCGGGAGCACGGATTGCTTGAACACAGCGTCAATGTCGCTGAACATCTGCTGCGGATCAAGGCGCTGCTCGCCCCTGAGATCAGCGATGAGAGCTGCGTCATCGTTGCTCTCCTCCATGACCTCGGCAAGGCAGGAATGCCCGGCAAACCGCAGTATCTGCGCAGTGAACCGTCATCTGATGAGCGAGCATCGCGCAGCCCGTATCGTTTTAACCGCGACCTCCTCTATCTGAGTGTTCCGATTCGCGGACTTTATCTTGTGGCGAGCAGATTCCCGCTGACAGAGGAGGAGGTACAGGCGATTGTCTACCATGACGGGCAGTATGTCGAGGACAAAATCGGAGCGTTGCCGCACGGGAGGAAAAGCTGACGCTCCTTCTACAGTATGCGGATAACTGGAGTGGATTCATTGTAGAGAAGGAGTGTGCATGATGGCACGCGGTGTAAGCAAAGAAAAGGTGTATGCGGGAATCAAAAGTCACTGGGTGAAGCTCCATCCGGAGAATATACGGCCGTTTGATAAGATGCATCCCTACTATCTCAAGAACCTAGCGGACAATCTTGAGTATCCGATGGGGGCTGCGGCAAAGAATGCATATGGGAGCGGTTCCGGAAACGAGCTGAGGGTCAAGATGCGTGCACTACACTCCTCGTCCGCGCTGACGTTCAATCTGTTCGGCAATAATGAAGTGGAGCTGTATGCGAATGAGGATGACTTGTCGTCGGGAGAGTATCAGGTCGAATATGAGAAAAAGCTTCCGGCTCTGTACGGAAAGGCAAATCTTGATGCCTGTCTTTCTTCCGAGAATGAACTCCTGCTATTCGAGATGAAGATGAAGGAGTGGCTGTTTGATCGTAAGAGTTCAGTATCGGTGCGTTATCAGAGCGAGGAGAAACGCTTTTCAGATAAGGAGTTCTATGCTGCATGGCATACGGCCGCCAAGGAAGTTGCGGCTGAGAATGTCGAGAAAATGGTGACGGAGAGTGGGGAAAAAACGGAGTCGCTCCTTTATACCCCGAAAATGCAGTACGTCGATGTGTATCAGCTGCTGAAGCACATCCTTGGTATCTACAAGGGAATATTTTCCTCTCGCGAATTGCCAGAGAAAAAGAAGGCAACGCTCATCCTTGGTGTCTGGACAATCGAGGATACGGACTTTTTCGGAACAGATGCAAAAGCAGTGAAAATCTATGATGCATATCAGACTTGTGAAAAGGAAATGCGGAAGGAATTTGCTGCCTTCCATACTGCGATTGCGCCGATCATCCAGGAGTTTGCCACTCAGCACGTTCAATTCGATGTACGGTTGCTGACCGTGCGTGAGATCATATCTACCCTGCACGCAGAGAACCGTCTGCAGCGCTATCTTTGCTGAACGCTGAAGGAGGCTCATGTGTGCGGCGGTGAAAAGTAACTCTAAGTAATGAAAAGGAGGCTCGCACTATGAGCTGGTTTCAGATTTCAGAAGACTATAAAGCATCACCCTGTGGGGTGAAGGAGTTCCCGGAGGTTGGTTGGGCCCCAATCATTGATGACAACGGGGCGTGGGGGTGGTTGTATTTAGACCCCGGAGAACCTTACGTATTCTTTCCACCGATGGTAATTCCGAAGTTCTCTCCGAAGGTGTGTAAATGTTACGAAATTACTTCTGGAAGCATTCTCAATTCCAATAGAGAGGAAGTCGTAAGAGGCGGAAAGGTTCTCTACAAAACCTTCTTGTGGGAGGATTCTGATAAATGGTCGCCTATTCTTCTTAGGGAAAACCTTTCTTTTCAGGAAGTCTTCAGGGCACAGCACGGAGTGTTGCCAGTGAGTTTTGGTGTGTATTCTGCCCTCCCGTTGGAGGTGGTGGAGAATAATCTCCAGAGGCTACTCTCTACGGAAAAGTATTAACTAGGGTTGACGTCTGGCGTATTGTTAGATGTCAACCTTTTGTTATGGAAGGATGGTGAATCATGGTTATCAAACTTGCCAAACCTTCAGAGATACCACAATCTTGGTATGGCTCGGAAATCGGGTTCAATTTTGAGACAGAGGATAAATTTTCGATGCACCTAATTGTAATCCTACATAGGAACCTCTTTTCTTTTGCAAAGAATCATTAGCCATCTTCCCCTTTCTTGTGTTATAATTTTCTTATATTTGAAACGTAGGAGGGAAGGCCGTTGTTTG
>CALIBA010000323.1 GCA_938045435.1 uncultured Selenomonas sp. | reverse complement strand
TCAGAGATTCGCTTCATCCAAGAATGCAAGAATGAGAAAGCCAAGAAAGCGATGGTAGAGGCCGTGAACCGTGGTGACATCCGTATCGTCTTTGGCTCGACATCCATGCTCGGCACAGGCGTGAATGCCCAACAGCGCGCCGTAGTGATCCATCATCTTGATGTACCCTGCGTGCGACATGAAGTCGCATAAATAATTGTTGAAATGATACTTATGGGTATCAGCTTTAACCCGCTGTTCCGTCAGCGGTAGCCTACCGACCAATGCATCTTAACGTTGTATTAAGCGGTCGGGACAAAGTACACTTTCGTAAGACAAGACAGAACCGTGAGGGAAAGTCAAGCACGGTTAGTATCATACCGTAGAGTGGCGAGGCTGGATAGTATGGTTAGCGTAAGCGAACTGTCAGTAAACTTCGTAACGTCACGAAAGAGTGTAAGATACTGGTACACTCTCCCCAAAAGGGATGCGGTCGGTTAATCCTCTCCAAGGTAGGATTATACGGATATAAGCACCGCTGGAGGATGAGACAGAACCTAACCTATCCGCTAGTTATCTATGTGGAACATGGTAAGCCTGTATATCTCCCGTCATGTCAAAATGACGGGTGAGCTGACAGCAATGGAAGCCGAACGGTGTGCAGGTATAAGACAGCAGAAAAAGCGAATGCCGTTCTGTAATGGAGCGGATACGGATTGAGCCGACATCACGGGTTGATTTGGGTAACATCATCCGACACGAAGGTGGGCAGACTTCTGTGACGACATTCGGAAGGCAAGCAAGTCAAGTGTTGTCAAATGATAATTCTTTACAATTAACTTTTAGAACTTTTAAAAGAAGGAAGGCAAATGAATGAGAACAAAACATCGTGTGCACCTGCTGACAATCAGCAAACGCTTTGGGACAGCATTGACTGGACTAAGGCAGAGCTGTCTGTTAGAAAGCTACAAGCACGTATTGTAAAGGCTCAAAAGGACGGCAAACACAACAAGGTGAAATCCTTGCAGTGGACGCTGACCCACTCTTTTTACGCAAAAGCCTTAGCCGTAAAGAGGGTTACTTCTAACGGAGGGGGTAATACCCCTGGGGTTGACATGGAAACATGGGAGAAACCCGAAACAAAAATGCAAGCAATAAACGACCTCAGACGCAGAGGCTATCAGCCGAAGCCCTTGAGAAGAGTTCACATCAAAAAGAGTAATGGCAAACTGCGCCCATTGGGAATACCTACATTAAAAGACAGAGCCATGCAAGCACTCTACCTCATGGCATTGGAACCAGTAGCTGAGACGACAGCCGATACTCGTTCATACGGATTCCGTAAGGAACGTCGTTGTATGGATGCAGTAACGCAATGTCATAATATCCTTCGAAAAGGCTATTCTCCCGAATGGATTTTGGAAGGGGATATAAAAGGGTGCTTTGACCATATCAGCCATGAATGGTTACTCGCCAACATTCCGATGGATAAGGCGATGCTCCGAAAATGGTTGAAATGTGGCTACATCTTTAATAAACAGATGTTCCCGACAGAGGAGGGTACACCTCAAGGTGGTATAATCTCTCCCACGCTTGCCAATATGACATTAGACGGATTGCAGAAAGTTCTCGCAGAGAGATATAAAAGAAGAACCATAAAAGGGGAACATTATTCTCCAATGGTGAATCTGGTACGTTATGCCGATGACTTTATCATCACTTGTGAGAACAGAGAAACGCTTGAAAACGAAATCAAGCCTTTGGTAGCCGAGTTCATGGCGGAAAGAGGGCTTACCCTGTCTGAAGAAAAGACGGTGATAACCAACATTCGTGACGGGTTCGATTTTCTTGGTTTTAATATCCGCAAATACGGCAATGAAATATTGACCAAGCCGACCAAGAAAGCCGAAAAACGCTTTATGGAGAATATCCGTAAGGTGATAAAAGGCAATAAGGGTTGTAAGCAGGAGTCTTTAATCAGAATGTTGAACGCTAAAATCCGAGGTTGGAGAGCTTATTATCAGCATGGTGCAACACGTGATTCTTTTCACAGAATTGACCATCAAATATTCCTCTCCCTATGGCAATGGGCTAAACGTCGCCATTCCAAGAAAGGGGAGCGATGGATTAAAGACCGTTATTGGCATAACATCCGAGGTAATAGTTGGACATTTGCTGCCAAGTTCAAGAAGTCAAATGGGAAGGATGACCAGCTAACATTGCTGACGCTCTCGTCTTCATTCCCTTTCCTGCCATATACGCAGATTAAAGGAGATATGAATCCATTTGACACGGATTGTCGTTTATACTTCAACAAGAGAATGAAGTCGAAAATGCTTGTATCACCAAAAGGACGTAAATCTTTGCTTCACCTATGGGAAAAGCAAGGGAGAATATGTCCAATATGTGGAGAGCCGATAGATACGCACAAGGCATGGAATGTACAGCCAACCGTTCAAAAAGGAAGAAAGTGCAATATATTGGTTCATGACGGATGTTTCAAAATATCCCTCAAATCCAATGACAACAGAAAGAAGTAGTATGAGCCGGTCTCTATATAAGAATAGAGATTTAGAAAAGCTTGAGCCGTATGAGGGGAAACTCTCACGTACGGTTCTGAGGGGGGAAGAGGGCAGTAATGCCCTTGACCTACCCGATCGCCCATCCGATCTCGAGCAGCGCAACGGTCGAGCCGTCCGCAAAGGCAACGAGGTAGCCAAACAGTTTGCCGATAACAAAGTAGACGTGATCATCTACGCCGTGGAGCGCTCGCTCGACAGTTACAAGTTCAACTTGCTACATAACAAACAGCTCTTCATCAATCAGCTCAAGACGAACACGCTCGGCAGTCGCTCCATCGACGAAGGTTCGATGGACGAGGACAGCGGCATGAACTTCTCGGAGTATGTGGCCGTGCTGTCGGGTAACACCGACCTACTCGAGAAAGCGAAGCTGGAGAAGAAGATCGTCACTTTGGAATCGGAGCGAAAGGGCTTCCTTAAAGAGCGCGACACGGCGGCGGCCAAGCTCGAGGAGATCAAAGTTTCTATCGCCTTCCATTCAGACAAGATCCGAGAAGCCCGGGCGGATCGAGCACATTTTGAGAGCCAGCTACAGCGTGACGCCGACGGTGTGCCGGTCAATAAGTTGTCGGTAAAAGGAGTGCCGGACGGTGC
>CALIBA010000322.1 GCA_938045435.1 uncultured Selenomonas sp. | reverse complement strand
CCGACGCCGCAGCCGGATAAGCCGAAGCCGCCGACGCCGCAGCCGGATAAGCCGAAGCCGCCGACACCGCAGCCGGATAAGCCGAAACCAGAGCAGAGAACCTCGTTTACCAAAGGCATTACCGGCACCGCAGCAGATACAGACTATACGCTGGGCGGCGTGAAAAAGGGCAGTGCCTACGTCTTTGAAAAGACCTCAACCATTACTGCCCCGACCGGCATCAACGCCGCTACAAATACGCCAATTTCAATCACGTCCAGAAATGGCGCAACGCTGACCATCCATGCGGCAAAGATCGGCATCGCGGCGGCCGCTGGCAGCCGCGTGACCATAGATGGCGAGCGCGTCGTTATCAATACAGGAAGCGACAGCAGCCACCGGAGCATTCAGGCGGCAGCAGGCTCCGTCGTCAACATCTCCGCAGGCTTTGACCTAAAGGGCGGCGTGGAAAACAGCGGCGGCACCGTCACGTTGAGCGACACGGGAAAAACCAGCCGGATCAGCGGCGATGTCACACAGTCCAGCGGAACGATGCACCTAAAACTCACAGGCAAGAACTCTGCGCTGCAAAGCAATATCACGGCAAACGGCACATGGAACCTCGCGCTGACCGGAGACGGCGCCTCCTTTACCGGAAGCGTAAAAGAAGCACCGCACACATCCACACCTTCCGCAGCGCGCACAATGACCCTCGGGCGAACTGCGCTGTGGAACGTCACCGGAGGATCGCATCTCACGCGCATGGAGGCACAAGGCAGTACGATTGTGCAGAATTCCAATGATGCCGTAGAGATTAAGGATTTCAAGGGACAGGCAAAAGTCCTCTACCGCGGGACAGCGACGCCGGACGGTACCCTAAAGCTCGCCCATGACGGGAAATTTACTGTACAGAATGTCCTTGGCAGGGGCAACAGGCTCACCTTTGCAACCGATGCCTTCAGCGGCAGCGATGCAGCAGACGCAAAACTTGCAAAAACGCTCGCGCAGCGCTTTGAATACCGCGGCGCAGCATCAAACATCGTGAACAAAGGCGTGCAGGGGCTCAGTCTCAATGTCCTGATTGCCGATGGCATCATCGCCTCGCAGAAACGCTATGACATGCGCATGAACCGCAGCGGCAAAGCAGACGATGTTGTGGACATCGCCAAGACCGAATACGGCGACTACGAAACGACGCTCATGCGCGGTGTAAAATCCGCGATGACCGCCGCGGCAATGACGTGGCGTGCCGAGGCAAACGACCTCATGAAACGCATGGGCGACCTGCGCCTTGCCCCCGAGGAGCTCGGCGCATGGGCACGCGTTTACCGCGGACGCTCCACAGGCGACAAGGACAATACCGACTTCCGCATGAACTATACCACCATCCAGGTCGGCTACGACTGGAGGGCCGGGAAGGACTGGCGCATCGGTCTTGCCGGCAGCTACATGAAAGGCAGTCCAAACTTTGCCAGCGGCAGCGGAGAGGCAAAAGAGGGCAACTTCGGCATCTACGGTACCTGGACGGGCAAATCCGGACAGTACGTGGACATCATCGCCAAGACCGGACGGCTTGAAAACAACTACACCGTCTACAACGACTTCGGCCACTACGTCAAGGGGGATTATCACACCTGGGGCAGCTCCATTTCCGCTGAATACGGAAAGCGCATCACCGCCCGCAGCGGCAGCTACATCGAGCCGCAGGTAGAGTTCATTTACAGCCACCTCAACGGCGCAAACTACACGGGGAGCACCGACTACATGCTTGGCGGCACCTACCAGAACATGTATATCCGCCAGGGAGCATACAACAGTTTCGTCGGACGCATCGGCCTTGGATTCGGGCAGGAGACGCAGCGCGCGACCTACTACGCAAGGGTTTCCCTGTACCATGAATTTGCAGGGGATCTGCGCACCGATTACAGCGACGGCGTGAACCCGTGGAAGCACACCCGCCAGGACGGCAACGACACCTGGGTCGGCGTACAACTCGGGGGCACCGTAAAGCTCAGTGACAAGACGAACCTCTACGGAAGCTTTGAAAAGACCTTTGGCGGCGATATTAAGACCGCATGGCGCATGGACGCAGGTCTGCGCTGGGGCTTCTAAAGACCATAAAACCCAACATGCAGCCAGGAAGGTCGACGCTCGGCCTTCCCGGTTTTGCAAATGAACATTTGACATAGAACCAAAACCCCATAGGAATATCGACAAAGGAGTGAATCATCTATGCAGAAAGGATACTTTGGGAAACGAAGTCACATAAAGCTCGGTGTGCTCGTCCTCAGCGGGCTGTTTTACAGCGCGACAGCGAGTGCCGCAACGCTCGTGACGGAAATCTCCACGGATTACAGCAGCAGCAACATGGGCACAGTGTCCGGTTCGCGTGTCACGACAACGGTCGATGATGCGGTACATAAAAGCGTCATCAAAGGCCTGGAGGGGGATGCAGCGCTGTTCTCCCTGCACGATGAGCAAGGAGAAAACAAAGTATTTCTAAAAGGCTATGTATACGGCCTCACGGGGGATACCACCAACCGTCTGCTGAACCCCAATCTCCTTGGCGGCATGTCCAGCGAGGCTGAGGGGAAAATAAACGCCGTCGTAAATCCGCACGGCATCACTGCGGAAGGCGGATTCATCTATGCCACGGGCTACAACCTCGGCAAAATCGGCGTCGTCCAAAAAGAGGGCGCAGCACTGAAAGAAAATACAGCAGCGGCAGTCGATCTAAAGCGCGACATTCAGCAGTATACGGGCTACACGTTTACAGAGACCTATCAGAACCATGATACCGGTCAAACGTATACCGGCGATCCGAATGCGGCGCAAGTGCATGGCGAGGCGCTCCTCACGAATGGGCGCAACCTCTATGCTGCCGTCTCCGTCAATCCGAACGGCGGCTTTAACAGCTACGACGACGGCTTTCTCATGCACTATAAAATCCAAGATGACGGGCGCCTGCAATTTGCGAGCAGCACGCGCATCGGGCGCAACACCGACCAGGTGCGGCTGAACCAGTTCAACGATCACATCCTGCTCACAGCAATTGGCGGCAAGCAGAACTATGGCTCCGGCAACGTCTCCCACACCGCGCTCAACATTGTGCAAACCAATGCCGCCGGGGCTCTGATCGGTGCTGCGGCAAAAAAAGCCGTATTGCCCGCCCATGTAAAATCGACCGGCGAAGATCTGCGCGATTTGAAGGTACTGCCAAACGGCACCGCTTACGTGATGACCTACAATCTGAGCACGAGTGGCGGCATTGATGCGCACGTCTATCAGACGACGGTATCCAATCTGCTCTCTGACGCACCGCAGGACTGGACGGAGGTGGCCTCCCTCCAGGGCGCAGCGGGATATTTTGGAAAGCTCGATGCTGAGTACACGACCAAGCGCCTCTGGCTTCAGATGGGCGATCAGCTCAGCGTCTACACCGACGGTGATGCAGAGGCGGCACATACCTGGCAGGCCAAGGATTTCTCGGAAAAGAGCTCCTACGATAAGTTTAACCGCGTGACCATGCTCACGCCCGATCACGTGAGCGGCAAAGAGGCCGCCGTCTCCCTCACACGCCCCGCTGAGCTGGGCGGTACATCGACCGCGCCCACCGTCAACGAGAAGGCGCAGTGGAAAACAGGCGGCAATTTCACCGTGCCGCTGACGGAGCGAACGACCATCAATACAGCTGATACGCTCGTCAACATCGGCAAGAACCTTCACGGGAACCCGGCGACCAATGTCATCGCCGCCATTGCCGGCACGGGCAGCAGTCCTCTCGTCAACATCAATGCCCGCGGACATCAGCTGCAGCTCCAGGTAGAAAATACCGTCGGCAATCCGACCGGCATCTATGCCGGCAATCCCAAGGGCGTCACGGTCACAGCAACAGAGGTAAATATCCTCACAAAGGGCAAGGAAGGCGGCAACAGCCTCACCAACGCCATTCAGCT
>CALIBA010000321.1 GCA_938045435.1 uncultured Selenomonas sp. | reverse complement strand
CACGGTGTTTGATGCGCCACGCGACAGGATTGTCTTCGATGTATCTCACCAGTGCTATCCCCACAAAATGCTGACGGGACGCGTCGGTGCGTACATCAACGAGGCAGAGTATTACGATGTCTCCGGCTTTACGAACACGGACGAGAGCGCACACGACCTGTTCAACATCGGGCACACCTCAACGGGCATCAGTCTCGCTGCGGGGCTCGCCAAGGCGCGCAACCTCGCGGGCGGCACGGAGAATGTCGTCGTCGTCATCGGTGACGGTGCGATGTCGGGCGGCGAGGCACTCGAAGGGCTGAACTTCATCGGCGAGATGGGCTCAAACTTCATCATCGTATTCAACGATAACGACCAGTCCATCTCCGAAAACCACGGCGGCATGTACCGTAAGTTCAAAGAACTGCGCGAGACGAACGGCGCGGCGGAGGACAACCTGTTCCGCTCGTTGGGGCTCCGCTACCGCTATGTTGCAGACGGCAACGACACGGAGGCGCTGATTGCGGCATTCAAAGAGGTCAAGGATATAAACAGGCCCGTCGTCGTCCACATCGCAACGCAAAAGGGCAAGGGGTATCGCTTTGCCGAGGAGGACCGCGAGACGTGGCACTACCGCATGCCTTTTGATATTGAAACAGGTGCGCTCAAAGCACCCTATAAAGACCCGTTTCAGGAGGCGACAAAGGACTTCCTAAAGGAGCAGGCACAGACGAATCCAAGCTTCGTCTATATCGCAGCAGGCACGATGGGCGGCATCGGGCTTTCCCCCGCAGATCGCACGCAGCTCGGGCCGCACTATGTCGATGTCGGCATCGCTGAGGAGCATGCGGTTGCGATGGCCTCGGGGCTTGCCCGCGGCGGTGCACGGCCGATTTTCGGCACATACAGCACATTCTTTCAGCGCGTCTACGACCAGATGGCGCAGGATGTGGCGATAAACAACAGCCCTGCGGTGTTCCTGTCGGTCGGTGCCTCTTTATACTATATGAACGATGTGACGCATCTCGGCTTTTTCGACATCCCGATTTTCTCGAACATCCCGAACCTCGTCTTTCTCGCCCCAGGTAGCCTGGAGGAGTACAAGGCGGTACTGCGCTGGGCCGTGCAGCAGACAGCGCATCCCGTCATGATCCGTATGCCGGTGATGGATGATACGGCAAGCCCCTATCCCGTGCGCACGGACTACACTGTGCTGAAGTTCCAGACCGTGACAGAGGGAGCGGAGGTCGCCCTCCTCGGCGTCGGCAATTTCCTGCCCCTTGCGCGTGCGGCGGCGGCAGCGCTGCAAAAACACGGCATCCACGCGACGGTCATCAATCCCATCTTTATCTCAGGGCTTGATACGGTACTGCTCGATGCACTGCGAGAAAAACACCGCCTCATCCTCACCCTTGAGGACGGCATCCTCGACGGCGGCTTTGGACAAAAAGTAGCCGCTTTCTACGGCATGGACGAAAAGATCCGTGTGCGCTGCTATGGTCTTTCAAAAGAGTTCCACGACCGCTACGATGCGCAGGCACTCGCACGTGCGCATCGTCTCACCGCCCCGCAGATCGCAGAGGATACGTTGGCGGCGCTGAAGGGATAAGAGGGAGGTCTATCATGCAACTGCGCCAAGATGCCGACGGCATCATTCAGGAGTCGCTCGCTGCCATTTTGCCCGATGCAGCGGTGAAAAAGGCGCTCATGGGATATACATTCTCTGCAGGGCGCATCGTGCTCGTCGCGGCGGGAAAGGCCGCGTGGCAGATGGCACGCACGGCGGCAGAAGTACTCGGGGAGCGCATCCACGACGGCATCGTCATTACGAAATACGATCATGTGATGGGAGAGATTCCGCGCGTCCTCTGCTGTGAGGCAGGGCATCCCGTGCCGGATGAAAATTCATTCGCGGCGACCCAGCGGGCGCTCGACATGACCGCGCATCTAGGAGAAGATGATACGGTGCTCTTTCTCCTCTCGGGCGGCGGGAGCGCCCTTTTTGAACAGCCGCTCATTCCCGTGGAGGAGCTGACCGCACTCACACAGGCTCTGCTCGCATCGGGGGCGGACATCGTGGAGATGAACACCCTGCGCAAACGCATGAGCGCCGTGAAGGGCGGGCGGTTCGGCGCACACTGCGCCCCCGCCAAGGTGCTTTCCATCGTGCTCAGCGACATCCTCGGCGACCCGCTGGACATGATTGCATCGGGGCCGGCGTACCCCGACCGCTCCACGGCGGCGGACGCACACAGCACGCTCAAAAAATACGGGCTGCACCTTTCTGCGGCAGCGGCCGCACTCCTTGACCGACCGCTGCCTGCGGTGCTGCCGAACGTCACCACACAGATCACAGGCAGCGTGCGAGAGCTGTGTGCAGCAGCGGCGCGCGCGGCGGAAAAACGCGGCTATGCCCCCATCCTGCTGACCGATCAGCTCAATGCGGAGGCACGCGAGGCGGGGCGTTTCCTCGCTGCGATTGCACGCACGCACGCGGGAGACGGTCCCCTTGCCTACATCGCAGGCGGTGAAACGGTCGTGCAGCTAAAGGGCAAGGGGCGCGGCGGGCGCAATCAAGAGCTTGCTCTTGCGGCGGCAGAGGGGATTGCAGGTCTTTCAAACGTCGCCGTGTTTAGCTTTGGCAGCGACGGGACGGACGGGCCGACGGATGCGGCGGGCGGCTATGTGGACGGCGGAACGATGGCGGCGCTCAAGGCGGCGGGAAAGAGTGCGGCAGCGGCGCTCGCCGAAAACGACGCCTACCCCACGCTGAACGCCGTGGGCGGACTGATCGTGACCGGCCCCACGGGGACCAATGTGAATGATGCGGCGCTGGTGCTGATTCGATAGCGGTGGCTGCCATGCGGGGCAAAATGCCCTACAATCAAGATAAAGAAACGATCGATACCAAAAGAAAGGTCTGTGTATGAAAAAAGAATATTTAGGCGGCATAGGTTACGCACTTCTTTTTGCTGTTCCGGCGTATGCGCTCGGGCGTTATTTCCCCATCGTGGGCGGCCCTGTGTTCGGCATTTTGCTCGGGATGCTGTTTGCGCGGGTGCGGCGTGCGAAATCGTTGGAGAGCGGCATCCGGTTCACGGGCAAAAAGATTTTGCAGTACGCCATCATCCTGCTCGGCTTTGAGATGAACCTCTTTCACGTCATGGAGGTCGGTGCGCAGTCGCTCTATGTCATGATCTTTACACTCCTCGCGGCGTTCGGGGCGGCGCTGCTCATGGGCAAAGTCCTAGGTCTTGGCCGTGATATGACGGCGCTCGTCGGCGCGGGGACGGCCATCTGCGGCGGCTCTGCCATTGCTGCCGTGGCGCCGGTCATCGGGGCAAAAGACCGCGATGTCGTCATCTCGATTGCAACGATTTTCCTCTTTAACGTGCTCGCGGTGTTCATCTTCCCCTTTCTCGGACATACCTGGGGGATGACGGATACAGGCTTTGGCATGTGGGCGGGTACCGCCATCAACGACACCTCGTCCGTCGTTGCGGCAGGGTACGCTTACAGTGCCGAGGCGGGCGCATATGCGACCATCGTCAAGCTCACGCGCACCCTGATGATTGTGCCCGTCTGCCTGTTCTTTGCCCTCATGATGATGCGGGGAGCGCAGGGCAGCGCCGCGGGGTTCTCGCTGAAACGCATTTTCCCGATGTTCGTACTGTACTTCATCGCAGCTTGTCTCATCAATACGAGTGGGATTCTCCCCACAGCGGCGGCGCATGCACTCGGCACGCTCGGAAAGTTCGCCATTGTGCTTGCCATGAGCGCCCTCGGACTCAATACCGATCTTGCAGCGCTCCTTAAAAACGGTCTGCGCCCGCTCGCGTTCGGAATGGTCTGCTGGCTCGCGGTCGCAGGGACGTCGCTCCTCGTGCAACATGCCCTCGGGCTGCTCTAACGTTTAAGGAAAGGCATTATGTCAAATCAACAGGAGATCGAGCTGCGCCCGTTCCCGCCCTTTCTGCCGCCGCAGGCGACGGTGCTCATGATGGGGAGTTTCCCGCCGCGTGCAGAGCGGCGGTCGATGGCGTTTCACTATCCGAATTTCCAGAACGATATGTGGCGTGTCTATGGTCTTGTGTTCTTTGGCAATGCCGCACATTTTGAGCGCCCGGGGGAAAAGGCCTTCGATGCAGAACGCATCAAGGCGTTCCTCAGGGAGCGCGGCATCGCCTCGTGTCCCGGGGTGCGCCGCGCGATTCGTACGCACGGAAATGCTTCGGATGCGCACCTTAGGGTCGTGGAGACGGTAGAGCTGCCCGAGATTTTAGAAAAGATCCCGCACTGCCGCCACATCTGCACGACGGGCGGCAAGGCGACAGAGATCCTGTGCGCACTGGTTGAAACGGACGTGCGGGCAAAGGATGTACAGATCGGCACAGCGTTTCCCGCACGCTGCGCGGGACGCGACCTGTCCATCACACGGCTGCCGTCCACCTCGCGCGCCTATCCGATGAAGCTCGCGGCAAAGGCAGCGGCGTACCGCGCGTTCTTCGTGCAGGCAGGGTGTTTGGCAGCGGAGGAATGATATGGCTGTTTTCGAGGAGATTCTTGCATCGCGTGCATCAGAGGCGGGGCTTTCTCTGACAGAGCGGCAGACTGCGCAGCTTTCATGCTACAACAATATGCTCATGGACTGGAATACACGCATGAACCTCACGGCGCTGACGGCGCCCGAGGATGTCGCGGTAAAGCATATCATCGACAGTCTCACGGCGTATGAGGAGGCGCTCTTTGCGCCCGCCCGCACCCTGCTCGATGTGGGGACGGGGGCGGGACTGCCCGGGATCCCGCTCGCGGTGTACGCCCCCCATATAGAGGTGACGCTGATGGATGCACTGAAAAAGCGCGTGCACTTCCTCCGAGCGGTAACAGCGGCGATGGGGCTGACCAATACGGTCTGTGTCCACGCGCGGGCAGAGGAGGCGGCACGGCAAAAGGAGCACCGCGCACGCTACGACATCGCAGTCAGCCGCGCCGTTGCACGCCTGCCCGTACTGCTTGAGTACACGCTCCCTTTCGTACGCATCGGCGGGACGCTGCTCGCACTCAAGGGACGCGCCTATGCCGAGGAGAAAGAGGAGGCGGCATATGCGGCAAAGCTGCTCGGCGGCGGCAGCATCCATGCGCGCCGCGTTTTTTTGCCGGGACTTGCCGATGTGCGTGCCATCCTCAGCGTACGAAAACAGAACAACACGCCCCCTGCCTACCCGCGCCGTGCAGGAATGCCGGAGAAAGCGCCGCTGTAATAAGGGATTGGCGCCCCCAAAGGCGGCAAAAGATGGGTTCTTTCACCAGTGAAAAGAGCCTGCATCGCCCAAAAGAGGGATTTTCCCATTCGCGTCGAAAGTATCAAGGATAATGGGTATGTTTATTTGTTGCGCAGTTTTCTTCGCAGCCGGCACGGAGTGCATCCGCTCTTGTGCGCTTTGCGGGAAAGCCATCAAAAAGACAAGGGGATGACAAGATGAAACGATTCAAGAGCCGCCTTGCTGGGGCACTTGCCATAGCACTTCTTGCCGCGCCGCTCACCACGGCGCAGGCAGCCGATACCACAGATCCGGCACAGGCTGCGGCAACGACGGCAGCCATGGACCGGACGCCGCAGACGAAAGAAGACAAAGCTGCTGCAGCCGCACAAAAGAAAGCACAGCAGCAGGCACAGCGTGCCCAAAAAAAGGCGACGCAGCGGGAAAAGGCCGCAGAGCGCAAGCGCGAGCGGGAGGCACGTTTTAAGACGCTCTTTGTCGATAATGGATTCACTTACTATCTCGATTCCAAGAATTCCCAGTGGATCCCGCGCCCGAACAACCACTCCGAGCGCATCATCGACGCATGGGTACGTCTGGTGGAGAATACGGCCGGCGCTTCCGCGCGTGAGGATCGGAACATCCACCCGTACAAGTATTTTTTGGAACACTACTATATCAGCCCCGAACGGCGCGAGATCATGTTCATCTCGGAGCTGGAGGTGACGGGGCGGCCCGAGAACGCAATCCACGAGCGCCCCTATAACAATGCAAACTGGGAAAAGCTCGTTCCGGGTTCCATCGAAGATGATCTCTTTGATGCCATCGTTTTGCAGATGAATAAGAAGGGCAAGCGTCACGGTGCAAAAGACCGCATGAGCCTGCGCGATATGATCGAGGAGTATGCACGCATCTCTCTTTGAGCATCGGGCCGTTTCAGGCAGCAGTCATGTGCGCCAATGAGGAAAAGGGGTGTGACATGCTTTGGCTGAGCTTTTCCAACATGATCTTTGTCAGGTTACGGGACTGCTGAATATGATGCAGTTCATCCAGCATGCGTCCGCATCGATGCGGCGCGGCGCCGCCGGGAAACTGACATTCCTATACTTTGACATCGAAAATTTCAAGAGCTTCAATCAGAGATATGGATTCCGGCAGGGGAATGTATTTTTACGCTATATGGCGGATCTGCTGCGGGAGATCTTCGATGACGATCTGATTGCACGCTTTAACGATGACCATTTTGCCGTCGCGACAGCGCGGGAAAATATCGCAGACTGCATCCAGTTCATCCATGAGCGCATTCACTCCTATGAGCTGGGGCTTTCCATGGAGGTCAAGGCGGGTGTCTACCACCCCGGCGCAGATGTGACGGACATCGTGCTCATCATGGACCGTGCCAAGATCGCCTGCAACAGCATTAAAAAGACGTATGACCTCACCTGGGCGGAGTTCAACCCCGCGATGGAGGAGGCCATCAATTTCCGCAGCCATATCATCCGCTCATTCCACGAGGCGATGCAGCAGGGCTTTATCAAGGTATTCTACCAGCCGGAGGTTCGCGTGATGACGCGTGAAATCTGCGGATTTGAAGCACTGGCGCGTTGGAACGACCCGGTCTATGGGATGATCTCCCCCGGCATCTTTGTGCCCGTACTGGAGGAGGCACACCTCTCGCCGCAGCTCGATCTCTACATCATCGAGCAGGTATGCCGGGACTTTGCCGCCGTGCGCCGCGCCCTGCCGGACTGGGTGATGCTGCGCACCTCGGTCAACCTCTCGCGCGTGGACTTTCGTCTGCTGGATGTACTGCAGGCAATTGAAGACATCCGTATACGCTACAATGTGACGCGCGATATGCTCAACATCGAGGTCACAGAGGGCGCACTCAGTGAGGACGAGGTGTTTCTTCAGGGAGAGATTGAACGGCTGCGTGCGGCGGGCTATGAGGTCTGGATGGATGATTTCGGCAGTGGCTTCTCCTCGTTGAACAACATCAAGGATTTCGTCTTTGATGTCATCAAAATCGACATGAAGTTCCTCCGCTCGTTCGAGGTAAATCCAAAGTCGCGCGTTGTCCTGCGCTCCATTGTCAACATGGCAAAAGAACTTGGAATGCATACGCTCGCCGAGGGGGTCGAGACGGAGGAGCAGTTCGCGTTCCTGCGTGAGATCGGCTGTGAAAAGGTACAGGGGTATCTTTTCAGTGCGCCGATCCCGCTGTCGAAGGCCATCGACTTTTGCTATGGGAAAAAAGCGCAGCTCACACCGGAGCCGACGGAGCTGAACTCTTACTACGCGGAGATCGGGCGCATCAATGTCCTCGCAAGCGACCCACTGCAAAGTCATAGCAGCGGAATGAACGGCGAGACGCTCTCTCTCGCGATTCTCGAACGCCACGATGGTGAGATCCGCTACCTCTACCAGAGCAGTGCATTCCAAGAGTTCATGCACAGCATCCAGCTCGGCGAGGAGAGCGCACACACGCCGCACTACGAGCGGCGCCTCAAGCAGCATCGGCGCATGGTCGCGCGCATGATGGATGAGGCCGACCGTACGGGACGCGAGGTCTATACCGACTTTATCACGCACAACGCCTTTAACAGTATGCGTCTGCATCTGGTGACGCGCGACGCAAAGGATACGCGTGCCGTTTTTCTTATGGCGACGGTCAACATTTCACGCTTTAGCCCGGAGGCCGGCTCCATGCAGGAGTCGCTCAATCAGATTGTCGCACTCTACGACCGGATCGACCTCTATGATCTGGAGACGAAGAAGGTCACGCAGCTCTATCGCGAGGTCTGCGAGCCGCGCATCATAGAAAGCTACGGGCATTTTGAGGAGTTCGTCCGCCGCTACGCCGAGGAGATGCTGCTCCCCGAGGAGCGCGTACCGTTCCAAAAGTTTTACAGTGAAAAGCATCTGCGCGCCATTCTTGAGGACAAGAATGCACGCCGCCATGTCGCTGTCCTCTTTCATCGGAAGCTGTCGGACGGTGGATGTGTTTTACGTCTGCACCTGCTGCTCCCATTCCATGTCGAGCAGCGCGAATATGTCATCTCATGTATACAGACCATTGATGAAAAAGGGATTGTTCTGATGCAGTCCCTATCTCAGCATCAGAACAATCCCGTAACGACGACCGACGGGCTTCCGCATC
>CALIBA010000320.1 GCA_938045435.1 uncultured Selenomonas sp. | reverse complement strand
CAAAGGAGAGTGCATCGACACGGCAATAGAGATCCTCTGCGGGATGAGCAAAGGACGAGAGAGGCATCCCCGCCACATCCCTACACTCCTCCACCGCAGTGATGCGGTCACACCGAAAGACACGCGCCTGCCCCATCTCGAAATCATGTGCCGTCCCATACCACTGCCCATACGCTGCGCGAATCTCGAAGAACTGCACTGTATAGCGGCGCAGTTCTTTCTTTTGATAATAAATCACGCAGGGCTGCTCCCGTACAGCAAACTGTAAAATATCCCGCAAACATGCACTCTCATTCGCGTGCTTCGTTACATCGAGGCGCAGAATATCCGCGATGCGGTGCAGAGATGTCCTGTGGAGAGGGGCGCATTCCTCAAATTTTTCCCGCAGACGCACCACATCCAGATGAAACGGCGTCGTCTGATAGGCATCGAGTGTACGCATGGCAACGTAGAGCGCATACATTTCGTCCACGGTAAAAAGGATCGGCGTAAGTATACGATTCGGTAGAATCCCATATGACCCGCCACGTCCTGTGCGGGTAAAAATTGGCAGTCCCAACTCCTCAAGTGCACGCACATCGCGCAGAGCGGAGCTGCGCGAAATACTGTATCGCTCCATCAGATCACGCAGTCGAAAAGAGTTCTTTCCCGAAAGATAACGTATCATATCGTTCAGACGCTCGGATTTATTCATACACATCCTCCATAAAGGTGCCGCAAATTGACACCTTTTTATACTATACTACAACTATTCCACAAAGAAAAGGAGTATGGATATGAACATGAGTAACGAATTTCTGCGCCTGATGGCAGCACATCAAGACCTCGCACTTGCAACATCGGTGGACAATACGCCCCATGTGCGCATTGTGAATTTTGTCTATGCAGAGGAGAAAAAGCTCGTCTACTTCGCAACCTTTCCAGACAATGCAAAGGTTGGTGAAATCGACGCAAACCATACAGTTTCGTTCACCACGATCCCTCATGACGGGGGAACGGCACACGTCCGTGCCATCGGCACTGCCGCGAAGAGCAAGCGCAGTATCTTCGACCTCGCCGATACATTCACAGCAAAGATTCCGGGCTACGACGAAACAATTGCTGCGGTCGGTGACGCACTCATTGTCTACGAGATCACATTTCCCACTGCGACAGTGACCGTCGATATGGAACACAGTGGAACGGTGACGATTTGAGTGTTGCTGCCCCATACCGATGATTGAAGGGCATCTTTCTTAGGGCGACTGAAAGGTCGTCCTTTTTGCTGCGTCTGTTGCGAGGCTACTTCTGGTAAATGGAATCTTCTGCGTGATGGAATCTTTTGCGTGATGGAATCTTTTGCGTGAAAGGTGATCTCTTGAATTTATATCTTCATCCCCCAACACCAATTTCAATCCCGCCTTTGAAAACAACGACCACCAGCCCGTCCTCCTTGACCACAACGTGATCGAGCAGTCCGGCCCATAGCTCCTCATCAAACGCAACCTGCTCCCCGTCGATACCACATACCGCTTG
>CALIBA010000319.1 GCA_938045435.1 uncultured Selenomonas sp. | reverse complement strand
CATTAAGTGGGTTAGTGAACCAGATCAGGGGCTTTACGATGCTTTGAACAAAGGTGTTCAAATGGCAACAGGGGACTATATTGAAATCATTGGTGCAGATGATGCTCTCGTGAGTGCCGATATCATTTCACGAGTGGTAGGTGAAATGGAGTCGAATACTGATATTTTTGCTGGTCAAGTTTGGTATGTGGATGAGGACAGCAAAAAACAGTTTCCCTATACCAATACCAGTATGAGAAATCGATCAGCTTATCGTGGTGGCATGTCTCCCCATGCAGCGATGTTTGCTCGCCGAGAGCTTCTTTTGCAATATCCTTTCGATACGAGCTATCGTATTGCAGGCGATTATAAGTTTTTTTTACAGTGCTATTATGACGAGAAAGTGCAAATTCAATATAGTGATATAATGGTGGCTTTTTTTGCGACATCAGGCGTGAGTTCTGATGTTGAGTCTGCATGGAGGGAGGAGAGGCGACTTTATTCGGAACTGAAACTATCTTTCCGTTCTTACAATTCTGCAGATTCGTCATGGCTTGCTCGCATGATTAAATACACTCTTGTTGCTACTCATCTGTTTGTTCCAACTCGAACGATATGGAGGTTTTTCAACATTCGACTTCGCTGGAAAGATCATATGTGCAAGAACAAAATTTGTCGTTGGTGTGGACGTAAACAGTAGACGCTTGTGATGAAAGGATTTGGGACTACAATGAAAAAGGCATTGATTACAGGCATAACAGGTCAAGACGGTTCTTATCTGACGGAACTCATGCTAGAAAAAGGATATGAGGTGCATGGTATTATTCGTCGCCATAGTACGCCGTGCACGGAACGGATTGATCATCTATTGTCCGATGAGCAGTATGAGGGGCATATCTTTCTTCACTACGGAGATCTGACGGATTCCAGCAACGCACATGCGCTGATTCGGGAGATTCAGCCGGACGAAGTCTATAATCTTGCAGCGCAGTCCCATGTGGCGGTTTCGTTCGAGGTGCCGGAGTATACGGCAGAGGCGACGGGTGTCGGAACAATCCGTCTGCTTGAGG
>CALIBA010000318.1 GCA_938045435.1 uncultured Selenomonas sp. | reverse complement strand
TGCGTATGCCAGTATCAGCGCTGTAAAATCCTGCGTGAACTGTTTGCGCAGGTATTTCTTTCGGCGTGATTTTGTAATCTCTGGATACGTTGCCAGTATATTGGCAAGACGATTGTTTTCCTCAACCTTGCGGTTGATATGTGCAATCAGACAGTTGTTGTGTGCTGCAGCATTTCGGATATTTCGTATATGCTCCAACAACCGATAGTCAAAGGGGGACGTACGCTGTTTGTGGTAGAGATCGAAATAGACGCGATAGAGTTTGATCAGATCGCCAAATGATATGATTTCCAGAAGCACCCATATAGGGAGAGCATCTTCGTTGTGATGGTATAAATCTTGGCAGTAACTTCGCTGCATCTTACGGGCAGTTTGCTCTGGAAAAGAAGTTTCTCCCCGTATAAATACAGTTACGATGTTGTATCCATCTTCATCTGGGTTATCCAGAATGTCATTCATCAGAGCAACTTTGATTGCGTGTTCAAGATCGAGGCATAGTGTCATCACGAGCCGCCTTAGGTGCATATCGATTTTTGACAGTTCGACGAGATAGGCGAAGTCCAAATGGATGTATTTATCTTTATTCGGTCCTGCAGGGTGCTTTTGATAATTTTTGCGGTATGCCGAAACTTTTGTAAGATAGCTGTTCTCCTGAAGGAAAATAAGTGCATCTTCCTCCGAAAAGAGATGAAAAGATATGCCTCTCTCTTTCATGTGTTCGATTTGCTCTTTTTGTGTCAATAATTTGCCGCCGGACATCGTCAGAATCCTTTCCTGTTTGAACGGGGAGTTTGTATGAAAATTATATCATGTGATGGAACGACTTATCAACAGGTGGTTTTGACTGCATATTTATGGGTGGGCAAATGGTCTATGAAGAGTGCGTGAGTATGATATAATGAGGCGCGGATGTGGAACATCGATGAAATCATAAGATGCAATGCAATCGAATGTATTTTCATGAGAGTGAACGAAATGTGATTCTGATATAGGCAGAATAGGAGATAGCGCGATGGAGCGGATGAAGATGCACAGCAGGGATAACGTGG
>CALIBA010000317.1 GCA_938045435.1 uncultured Selenomonas sp. | reverse complement strand
CGGAACCGCAAAATGGACACTGCCTCTGCTGTGAGCGCAGAGAGTACGAGTTCCCCACAGGCACCGCTTTCTACATGACTTTCCCTCGCAGTATCAATAACTTCTGCGAAAAACAAGCCCTCATTGAGATGAATCCCCGCCCCCTCCTTGCAGGAACAGCCGAGCAAAGCGCCCATGTGTGCCAGCGTAAAGATGTGCGCGCACCGTGCGCCTGTACGCTCTCCGATGTGCCGTGCGACAGCCCCCAACTCGATGCTGTCCCCTACACTGATCAGCCGATGCAGATGTCGATCCTTTTGTGCGCAGAGGAGTTCTGACAGAAAAGGCAGATTTTCCTCCCATGCGATGATGGTATCTGGTACAGCAGTCTCCATAAGGCGTGCTGCAGCCATCCGATCACCATTGTTGCCAGGCAGTACTGTTGCACCAATACTTTCAAGTGCATACTGGAGATCGAGTGTTCTGCTGTCACCAAAATTTCCACACAGCAATACCGTTGCTGCACGATTCACGCCGCATATCGAGAGCATGGATGTGGCTACCTGTACTTGGCGTGTAATATCTCCCTGCGTATAACAAACAACACAATCTGTAGATTCTGTGGAACGATCACGCAGTACGCTCATACGAAAAAGTCCTGAAAAAGGAAGGGTGGGCATCAAAAAAGGGGCAATTGCCCCTTCTTCCCCCATGCGCTCCAAAAGCGGCAGACGCACCCAATCGGCAAATTCTTTTATATGCTCATACGAAATACCTACACGTGCAAATGAATCGCGATAAAAGGACGACTTTTCTGCCGCCCACTTGACTTGTCGCTGCAAGAGCATAATTTGCTGCTCAAATCGCATATCTCGCCCGCCCCTCTCTGCTCACTTTACAAGCGGTCGCTGATAAAAGAACGGCTGAAAACGCGTGTAGCCGATTCTACGGAAGTTCAAAATAGACTCTGTTGCTCCGACAAAGAGAATCCCACCAGGATTCAGCGCCTCAAAGAAATAGTGGTAGATCCGATCCCGCATCTCATCCGTAAAGTAAATCATGACGTTGCGGCAGAGGATCAAATCAAATCCATGTTCAAACTGATCTTTCAAAAGATCATGCTGCCGAAACTCAATTGCGTTTTTGATCTCCTGTTTCACAGCAAAGAAATCGCCGTCCTCATCGAAATATTTACGGCGGCGTTCCGGAGACATGCTCTTTATCTCATTTGCCGTATAACTCCCGTACTTTGCCTTGGCAAGAATCTCAGCATGAAGATCGGAAGCTAAAATACGATGGCGTACGCCGGGAGTAAGCTCCTTCATGATAATCGAAAGTGTATAGGGCTCTGCCCCGCTGGAGCAACCTGCACTCCAGATATTGAGTTTGGAAGATCGCCGGAGAAGCTTTGGAATAACATTCTTTTCCAGTTTATTGAATCTCTCCGGAGTGCGAAAGAATTCTGACACATTGACTGTCAGATTTTCAAGAAATGCTGCAAGCCTATCTTGATTCAGGTATACATAGTCAAAATACTGCACATATGAATCAAATCCAGCATTTTGAATCATATTTTTGATGCGATGTTTCATCTGAGGCTCTTTATAGAGGTCGAGATCAATCTCTGTCTGTGCCTTTAGTTTCTGCTTGAATATCGCCCAATCCTGATCTTCCGTCATACAATCTCTCCATGCTCATCCCTACTGCGTACTTACTGAATGGTAAAGACGCGGCAGTTCTTTTTCACTGCAAGTTTTGGCAGCACCACATGTAGAATGCCCACATCATAGGAAACAGATACTGATGATTCATCGACATCATCAATGAAAAAGAGTCGCTCGAATGCACCGGACTTGCGTTCCCGACAGATAAATTTCACTTCGGAAAAATCCTCTTGAACACGCTCCGCTTTGATTTTTAAGCGCCCCTCCTCATCATAGGAGACATGAATATCCTCCTTTGAAAATCCCGGCAGTTCTGCAAAAATTTCATAGCGGTTCTCACAGTCAATCACATCTACGCGGAACGGGAAGAGCATCCCACCGACCTTATCAAGTGGATTAAACGAATGCTCCATGACGGTCTCAAGCGCTTTTGCGACCATCTCCTGTCCCTTTTCTGCATTCTCTTTCAAGTTGAACGGTAATGGGCGAAACATAGAAACCACCTCCAAAATTAAGATATACCTTTTCTTGTTTCATTATAGCAATAAGCGCCATTCTTTTCAATATCGCAAAAATGCCAAAGCATGGCATGCAATCAAAGGGTTTGCAGCATCTCTTGAACACCCGCAAGATACGTGTCACGGGCAAAGTTCACGAGTGTACCTGTTTTTCTTACCTTGACTTCAATGCAGCCGCTCTCTATGGTCTTAGGCCCGATGGCGATGCGTACAGGATACCCGATCAAATCACAATCATTGAACTTAACGCCTGCACGCTCATGCCGATCATCAAGCAATGCGTCCACGCCTGCTGCACGCAGCTCCTCATAGATCTCTTCGGCATAAGCAAGCTGCTCATCGATCTTTGCATTGACTGCCACAACAACAACTTCAAACGGTGCGATTGCACGCGGCCAAATGATCCCCTGTTCGTCATTGTTCTGCTCAATGGCAGCCGCCATCGTACGGCCGACACCAATACCATAACAGCCCATCTGCAAGGGCTGGGATTTCCCATTCTCGTCGAGAAAATGTGCGCCCATTGCCTCACTATATTTCGTTCCAAGCGCAAAGATCTGCCCCGCCTCAATGCCGCGCCCGATATGGAGGTGCCCGTTCTCACAGGCAGGGCACTCGTCCCCCTCCGCGACGAGGCGAATGTCCGCCACCGTCACCGTGCCGAAGTCGCGCTTTGGATTGACATTTGTATAGTGGAAGTCCTGCTCATTCGCGCCCGAGACGGCGTTGTGCATCCGCATCGCCGTCTCATCGACGACGATATGCGTGCCCTCCGCAATGCCGATCGGACTCATAAATCCGGGACATCCGCCTGCCGCACGAATTGCCGCCTCATCTGCCATCCGCAGCTCGCGCGCGCCTGGAACGGCGTTCGCGAGCTTCACCTCGTTGACCTCGTGATCGCCGCGCAGGAATGCGAGGATGAGGGTATCGTCCTCCGCCTGATAGGCAACCGCCTTGATCGTCTTTTCCACGGGAACCTTGAGATACTCTGCGAGCAGGGCAATCGTATGCGTGCCGGGCGTCGCCACCTTCTCAAGCGGCAATTCCACCTCTTCGGGCGCATCGATCGGGCGCAGCGCCGCCTTCTCATCGCTCGCCGCGTAGCTGCACGCATCGCAGCACGCAATGCGCGACTCGCCCTCGGGCGCGAGGAC
>CALIBA010000316.1 GCA_938045435.1 uncultured Selenomonas sp. | reverse complement strand
AGGCGCCTCCTTATTTGACTTTGTCACTTTCGTGGTTGATAATTTTGCTGAGGAATTGTTGGGCACGGGGTTCACTTGGATTGTCAAAAAAGTCATCGACATCTGTCGTATCTACTAAAACTTCCCCGTCAGCCATCAATGGTTCGATTTCCGGTGGCGGCAATATCTACCTCGTTAATCCCAACGGCGTTATCTTTGGCAAGACGGCCTCAGTCAACGTCGGAAATCTCTATGTCTCTACACAGGACACATCGACGGTGAACCAGGCGGCGTTTATGGGAGGCGCATCGCCTCTTAGTACGAGTGCTGTCGGAAAAGCTGATGTCGTCAATATGGGCGATATCACGGCGAATAAAGTGGAAGTAACAGGAAAAAGCATCCGCTTCCTCAATGCGGCCAATGTGCATACCCCTAATCCCGTGATTATGAATACGGATACGGCAAATGGTGGTACAGCACATATCGGTTACCGCGGCGCGGCACCTGCAACAACTGCCTACAAAATCAATGGTGCTTCGGCAACCGCGGCGGATAACTACTATCAGCTGGTCGGAAACCGGACAGAACTGCAAAATATCAACAACAACCTTTCGGGCAACTATATGCTCGAGAATAATATTGACTTCGCTGGGAATGCACTGACCCCGATTGGTGGAAACACATATTCTGATTTTAGCGGAAAATTCGATGGGAATTTCTTTCAAGTGCAGAATTTTTCTGTTACAGGGTTCGGTCGTGCAGGTCTCTTTGGCACGACAAGCAATGCACGCATTGAGAACATCGGTGTAACGGGAGCAACCGTTATGGGGACTTCTGCACTGCCTGACTATGCCGGTGGTCTTATTGGATACGATACAAATTCCACAATTCAAAATGCATATGTCAAGGGTGTTACAGTAGATGGAACACAGGATGGACAGCATGGCGGTCTTATCGGTGGTACACAAGGAACGCGAATCGACAGCGTATATAGTAAGGCGACGATCGGTGAAGGAGGCGGTATCGTTGGGTACTCCAGAACCGGTACGGTGATTTCAAATGCCTATAGCGACGCAGAGGTGAACGGAGCACCTGGTGGAGCCCACTTTATCTATGTCATGGATCCAGGAAGCGGGACGACTGTATCGAAATCCTATTCTGCGTCGACACAGCCATTCACATGGTCCCCTTTGGGTTCTAATATCACCGATACATATCAATATAACCCTGTAACAGGAAAAGCGAATATTGTCGGATCTACGACCCTCAAAGACGGGCGCTCGGCAGCGACCTATGCCAACTGGGATATCAATAATACTGGTGCACCTGGTGCGAAGTGGCGCATCTATGAGGGGCGCACGGCACCTCTTTTGACTGCATTTATGAGCGGCACATCAACAGCAACATACAACTACCGCTACTTTAAGTCAGATGGCACGGTGGTTCCGACGGGCAATCCCGTCAAATCCAACAACGGTGCAGATGTTACGGGGCTGAAGTACAACAGCCAATATGTAAAGATCGTAGGGACGCCGCAAACGAGTGTTGGCACGAAGGCAAATGTTCGCTTTGAGCCGAATGTAAACACCAGTAAAGTTCATGATTATGTAAATACGGGATCAAAGGATTTTGATAGGACGAACGGCATCCGCAATGCCGGCACGAAGGCGATGCTCTGGTCGGATCAGGATGGACCGAATCTGCGTGGGGTCAATGTCACCATTGACAAGCGTAAGGTCAGCCTCAATGATGCTACGCTTAAGGTTACACGTATGTATAACGGTAAGACATCTGTGACTAAAGCCTTTACCGTTGCACTCACATCCGGCGGTATCACATCCTCTGGCTTTACGGCGGAGGATGTTGCTGAGGGGTCCGTGCATCTTGACTTTACCACGGGCAACTTCCAGGCAAACATGGCGAATAAGAATGTTGGGACCAATAAGCCCGTGACATTCTCAGGCTCCATCGGTTTTACCGGGACAGATGCCGGTAACTATGAGTTTGATGGTACATCTCTCAGTAATATCAAGGGCAAAATCACCATCACCAAGGCTCCTCTCTATCTCCTCATTACAAAGAAGGTAGCGGCGGACAAGATCTACGATGGCACCAATGCTGTTGTAGACAACGCAATGAAGCAAACCGTTTCGCCCGGGAATATTAGGCTGGATAATACGAAGGTTGCGCCGACAACACCGCCCGGTGGCCCCATTCCTGATGGCGCCATCATGCGCGATGATCTAAATAAGATAGACAATGTCGGTCTTAAGACCATTGCTGATCCAACCTATACGAACAGTGCAGGTGTCTCCCAGATCCATGTTGGCAACCATAAGCTCCAGTATACGAATGTAGGTCTTACAGGGGCGGATGCAGGGAACTATCAGCTCTACTACACGCCGAATGGCGGAACGAAGACTGCTGTTACAAATGAAAAACTCTATTTGGATGGAAAAATCGTTCCGCGCGCGATTCCAAGCAATGCGTTCAAGGTCTATAACAAGGCGACCAATGCTGAGGTCACGGCGCAGAAGGTGTATGACCGTACGGATAACTATACACCCGGCTCTAATCTCTATCTCTCCTCAAATGCAGGGGCGAGTGGAAATACGGGCATTGTTGCACGTGACCAGGGGCATATCACGTTCCAGCTTACAGGTGCCGGTGCACACTTTACGAAAAGTGATGGCACAACACGTACGAAGAACGTCGCAGAGGCGACAAAGGTCGCCTATAATGTGAAAGCGCACAGTGACAACCCGTCCCTTTATCAGCTTGGCGACTATTATGTGCTGAATCCGGACAGCTCACGTACCCCGTTGACAAATGCATTCAATGCGCTCGGGGCAGGTAAGATCACGCCAAAGACACTCACGGCGACGGTGAAGAACAGCACCATCACAAAGGTCTACGATGCCATGCGTGAGCATACGGACGGCAATCGTCATGTCATCACTGGAGATAACCTCGTTACCATTGGGGGCGTCATCTCGGGTGACAATGTAACGAATGTGTCGACCGCGCAGTATGCCTCAAAGAATGTCGCTTACGCCGGCAGTACACCGACGACGCAAAACGTGACTTATACGGCAAAGTTCCAGATTGCGAATGCTGCCGAGGCACAGAACTATACCTTTGCCGCTCAGCCGGCGTCTACCCCTGTGGTAACGACCAAGACGCTCACAGGACTTGGTAAGATTACACCGCGCCCGGTCACCATCGGATTTGGTACGCCGAGCAAGATCTATGATGGGACGGCGACCAATAACAATATCACGGTAAACTCCCTCAACGACAATCTCTCTGGTGCAGTCTTTAATGCAGATGGCATCACGGCCGCGGGTTTCCCAACAACGGGCATCACAAGCCGCTATGGCGATGGGAATACGACGCCTACATTTAGTGCAAACGCGAATGCGGGCAACCGCACAGTGGAGTATGCTGGCATCAGCAATGCGCTTGGCGGAAACTATTCCGTTGCCAATAAGCAGTACGGCACAGGCACGATTATACGCCGCCGCATCGACCCGTCCGGCTTTAAGGTCTACAAGGCCGACGGCACAGTTGCAAACGCAACGAAGGTCTATGACGGCAACAATCGCCACACGCTTGCTCCCGGCGCCTATTTGACGAGCTCTCCTCCGGCACCTGGCAATACAGGCATTGTGGCGAAGGACTACGGCAAGGTAACGTTTGCGCTCAAGAGCGGCACGCAGGGCAAGTTCTCAAGTGATGCAGCAGGTATGCATACGACTTCGCATGTATCAGAGGCGCAGTATGTCGCTTATGATATTGTAGCACGCACGAGCGATCCGACGAATAACCCACTGTCGAACTATACGTTTGGCCCTTCTGGAGGACCCACGCGCAATCTCGAAGGGGTCAATAATGCCAACCCCGCCCATGTGACGGCACAGGGGTCTATTACACCTGCAAAGCTTCAGGCGACGACCAAGACCATCTCGAAGGTTTACGATGGTCTCGCACAGCATACGGACGGCAACCGCAATATCAAACGCGGCGATACAGTGGTCGGTCTTACGACCATGATTACGGATGAAACGCCGGGGCATACGCCAGTCAATACATCGACGGCAAATTACTCCGATAAAAATGTTGCACGCAACGGCGCGGGTGCGGTCATTCGGAAGAATGTGAACTATACAGCGCAGCTTACCGGGAAGTATGCAGACGACTACCAGATTGTGAACGGTTCTGGGACAGTCATCAGCACAACAAGCGGCTCAGGTGCAAATAAGACGGTGACGGCGAATCTCGGCACAAAGGCAAATGCGGGTATGATCACGCCGCGCAAGCTCAGTGTTCAAATGGGCGATGTGTCTAAGACCTATGATGGCACAGCGACGAATACGACGAGCAGTGTCACCCAGATTACGGATACGCCGACGACGTCGGTAATTGGTACCATTCTCTCCGGGGATGGAATCTCGGCAGGTTCGCTCAATACAGGATGGCAGAATGCACGTACAGCCGGGCAGGCAGCCAGCCAGTATGGACGCCGCTTGGCGGAGCCAGTAATGACGCCGCTTGGCGGAGCCAGTAATGACGC
>CALIBA010000315.1 GCA_938045435.1 uncultured Selenomonas sp. | reverse complement strand
GAGCCGATACAAAAGAAAGGTTGCTTTTTCGTAGAAAAGAAAGTATAATAGGGAAAATTTTGACGTTGCCTTTTAAGAGGTCCTGTGAGGCCTTAAAGGAGTTTTCGGTGAAATGTATGATATCGTCTGTCCTTTTGGAACCAATGATTCAAAGCTTTCTTATGCAATGGCATAGGAGAGCTTTTATTTATTGAGGGAGGGAGCACATGAGTCAGGAATTATCGCTCAGAGGGAAAAATATTCTAGCACTTGAAGATTTTTCTGCGGAGGAAATACGTCTTGTCCTGCACACTGCGCAAGAAATGAAGAATATCATTGGGCGGGACATTAAGAAGATGCCGACACTGCGAGGAAAATCCATTGTAACCTTGTTCTATGAGCCAAGTACCAGGACGAGGACATCGTTTGAACTGGCGGGAAAATACCTTGGTGCAGATGTTGTCAATATCACGGCCGGTACATCGAGCGTAGTCAAGGGGGAGAGCCTGCGCGATACACTTTATACCATAGAGGCGATGGGGGTGGATGCGATTGTCATGCGCCATAAGGCAGAAGGAGCCGCCGCATATGCCGCCTCCGTCGTCTCACCCGTTATATTAAATGCAGGTGATGGTGCACATGCACATCCTTCACAGGGGCTCCTCAATCTCTACACGATTGAGGAGAACAAGGGGGGGCTCGCGGGACTGAAGGTCGCCATTCTTGGTGATGTACTGCACAGCCGTGTAGCGCGTTCGGATATTCATGCAATGCGGATGATGGGGATGGATGTCCATGTTGCAGGGCCAAGGACATTACTCCCGCGGTTCTTGTCGGAAGAAGACGGTGTTACTGTTCATGATCGCATTGAAGATGCGATTGAAGGTGCAGACGTAATTGAAGTTCTGCGTATTCAGCTAGAGCGAATGAAGGGGGGGCTTTTCCCTTCCACACGTGAATATGCACGCCTTTTTGGTCTTAATGAGGCACGGCTGGCACATGCGAATGAAGGTGCGCTCGTCCTGCACCCTGGGCCGATGAACAGAGGGTGGGAGATTTCAGAGTCTGTTGCCTATGGGATACAGTCTAGGATTCAAGAGGAAGTGAAAAATGGGGTGGCTATTCGCATGGCACTCTTTATATTGGTACTCATGGGGGGGAAGCGCACATGAATAGGATCTTACTCAAAGGGGGGAGGGTCATTGACCCCGCCACCCAGTATAATGAAGTCAGTGATGTATTGATTGAGGATGGACGCATCCAAAAGGTTGGCAAAGATCTTAAGGCCGAAGATGCAGAGGCCCATGATGTCTCTGGAAAGGTCGTTGCGCCAGGTCTTATTGATATGCATGTGCATCTGCGTGAACCGGGGCAGGAGGCGAAGGAGGATTTCCTCAGTGGATCGCGTGCAGCGGTAGCTGGCGGATATACGACTGTAGCGACGATGCCGAACACAAGTCCTGTTGTCGATACGGCGGCGCTTGTTCGGAGCTTACAAAAACGTGCACAGGATGTCGGTGTTGTCCACATTCGCATCATTGGCGCAGTCACGAAGAACCAGGAAGGAAAGGAACTTGCCGAACTCGGTGATATGATAGAGGCGGGTGCAGTAGCTTTTTCAGACGACGGACATTTTGACCCATCGGCAAAGATCCTTTTGAGCGCATATGATTATCTTCGTCCCTTTGATAAGGTCATTATCAATCATGAAGAAGAGACTTCTCTGGTCGAGGACGGAGCCATGAATGAGGGACGCCGCAGCGCCATGCTTGGCATTAAGGGACGGCCTACTGTTGCGGAGGATATTGCAGTTGCACGCGATATTATGCTCGCGGAGTATGCGGGGGCACGTGTGCATGTGGCACATATCAGTTCGGCGCGCGCAGTCGAGCTTGTGCGCGCGGCAAAGGAGCGCGGCGTACGTGTTACAGCAGAAGTCACACCACACCATCTCACGATGACAGAGGTTCTCGTCAACCCGGCAGACAGCTCTACAAAGGTCAATCCCCCGCTGCGTACTGCCAGAGATGTTGCGGCAATGGTTGCAGGCCTTGCCGATGGAACGATTGATATGGTTGCAACAGATCACTCACCGCATGCCCGTGAAGATAAGGATCGGGAGTATATCTATGCGCCCAGCGGATTTCCAGGGCTTGAGACGGCGCTCGGTGTGCTCTTGACTGATCTCGTCCATACGGGGAAGATAACACTTGAAACGCTGATTGAACGTATGACGTATGCACCGGCACGTGTATTTCAGCTTGAAGGAGGTACTCTTCGTGTGGGTGCACCAGCAGATGTAACGGTGATCGATCCGAAACTTTGCTGGACGGTGGATGAGAAAGCTTTCTATACGAAAGGGAGCCACTCTCCCTTCATTGGTCGCGCACTCAAAGGAAAAGCCGTTATGACGATTGTCGACGGACGGATTGTAATGAAGGATGGGATTGTAACTCAATGAGAGGAAAACTTATCATGGCAGATGGTTCGGTCTTTTCGGGCGTGCTGCTGCACGAAAATACCAAAACCGTGGGAGAGGTTGTCTTTACAACGACTATGACAGGCTATCAGGAGAGCCTTACGGATCCCTCATTTTGTGGACAGATTCTTACCATGACCTACCCTTTGATTGGAAATTACGGTGTCGCAGAGAAATTTATGCAGGCGCGCCGTTCCTTCGTACGCGGGTTTGTCATAGGAGAGCTTTGCGATTGTCCGAGCAACTGGCAGCTCGAAGGAACACTCGCGTCATTTTTGGAGAAGAATGAGATTCCTTGCCTCTATGATGTGGATACGCGTGCAGTTACACGGCATATACGTACTGCCGGTGCAATGAAAGGTGTGATTGTATCCGAGGGAGTATCTGAGACAGAGCTCAAGGAGCTGCTTACAGCAGAGCTTCCGCGTAACGTTGTCGGGCTCGTGACGACGCCGGATACATATACACTGGAGACCGATCACCCTAACGCGCCCCATATCGTTGCGATGGATTTTGGCGTCAAGCGTAGTATTCTAGAGAATATGCGCCGCATCGGTGCGCAGATTACGGTTGTTCCTGCACAAACAAAGGCAGAGGAAGTACTTGCACTAAATCCCGATGGCATCTTCTTGTCAAATGGGCCGGGCGACCCCCAAGATGTACCGCAGATTGTTACAGAGATTCAAAAGCTTGTAGGAAAGAAGCCAATTTTTGGGATTTGTCTTGGACATCAACTCCTTGCACTTTCCTTTGGGGCAAAGACCTATAAGATGAAGTTTGGACATCGTGGCGGTAACCAGCCGGTCAAGAATCTGCAGACAGGAAGGGTACAGATTTCCGCACAGAATCACGGCTACGCCGTTGATCCCACATCTCTTGCGGGATGTCCACTTACAGTTACACATATAAATGTGAATGATGAAACCATCGAAGGGCTCCGCCATACAGAGCTGCCGATTTTTTCTGTGCAGTATCACCCGGAAGCGTCACCGGGGCCGGATGATAATATGTATCTTTTTGATGCATTCTGGGATTTGATGAAGGGGGTATGAGCAGTATGCCGCGCAAGGAGAATTTGCATAAAGTCATGGTCATTGGCTCTGGCCCCATTGTCATTGGGCAGGCGGCAGAGTTCGACTATGCCGGCTCGCAGGCTTGCCGCGCGCTGAAGGAAGATGATCTTGAGGTCGTTCTTGTTAACAGCAATCCTGCGACAATTATGACAGATACGAATATTGCAGATCGGGTCTATATTGAGCCACTGACACTAGATTTTCTGACAGAGATCATCGCGAAGGAAAAACCGGATGGTCTGCTCGCGACGCTTGGTGGACAGGCAGGCCTCAATCTAGCCGTGCAGCTTGCAGAGCATGGAGTTTTAGAAAAGTATGGTGTAGAATTACTCGGCACATCTCTGGACGCCATTGAAAAGGCGGAGGATCGGGAGCGCTTCAAAGAGACGATGGAAAAGCTCGGAGAACCAATTCCGGAGAGTACCATCGTTGAGGATGTCCATGCGGCAGTTGCATTTGCAGATGAAATCGGCTATCCAGTTATCGTACGCCCAGCCTATACGATGGGAGGTACGGGCGGCGGCATCGCAGAGAATGAAGATGAGCTTGTCAGTATTGCCATCAAGGGACTTAACTATTCCATGATTGGTCAAGTTCTCATCGAGCGCAGTGTTGCCGGATGGAAAGAGATTGAATTTGAAGTCATTCGAGATGGCAATGACAACTGCATTACTGTTTGCAGCATGGAAAACTTCGACCCTGTTGGTGTTCATACAGGAGATAGTATCGTTGTTGCTCCTGCACAAACATTGACGGATTATGAGTATCAGATGCTGCGCAGTGCGAGCCTGCGTATCATACGAGAGCTCGGTATAGAAGGCGGCTGCAACGCGCAGTATGCACTCGATACGAAAAGTGACCAATACTATGTCATTGAAGTCAATCCTCGTGTCAGTCGCTCATCAGCACTTGCCTCGAAAGCAACTGGATACCCGATTGCCAAAGTATCCTCTAAAATTGCTATTGGTTATACATTGGATGAGATTGTCAATAGTGTTACAAAAAAGACAAAGGCATGCTTTGAGCCAGTCATTGACTACTGTGTTGTTAAATTTCCCCGCTGGCCATTCGATAAATTCATCTACGCCGACCATACCCTAGGCACTCAAATGAAAGCGACCGGAGAGGTGATGTCCATTGACCGCAGCTTTGAGGGAGCCATTCTAAAGGCTGTTCGCTCGCTTGAGATAGGTGTTCATCGCCTTTTTATGGAGCGATTTTCTTCATGGGATGACGGACGGCTCGAAAAACATCTTTCTGTAATTGACGATGAGCGGATTTTTGTCATCGCAGAGGTATTGCGCCGCAATAGGCTCTCGGTGCACGATGTTTCGCACAGGACTAAGGTTGACCCATGGTTTATTCACAAGCTGAAACATATCACAGATATTGAGAACCGTCTGATTGCCGAGCCGTTGACCCAAAAACTTCTAACGGCAGCAAAGCGGGTTGGGTTAGCCGATGTTTCAATTGCCGAACTTACGCATAAGAATATGGATGAGATCCGTGCAATGCGGCTAACCCATCAGATCCTCCCTTGCTATAAAATGGTTGATACCTGTGCGGCGGAGTTTGAGGCGGCAACCCCATATTATTATTCCACATTCCGCGGCACAGAGGACGAGACTGTAATCTCGGATAAAAAGAAGGTGATTGTTCTTGGCTCCGGTCCTATCCGTATTGGGCAAGGTGTAGAATTCGATTATTGTTCAGTGCATTCCGTCTGGGCATTGCGTGAGATGGGGATAGAGGCCATCATCATCAACAATAATCCGGAGACGGTAAGTACGGATTTTGATATTTCAGATCGGCTTTATTTTGAACCGCTTACAGTCGAAGATGTGCTGAATATTGTCGATCGAGAAAAACCGGATGGCGTGATTGTTCAGTTTGGTGGGCAGACAGCCATCAATCTTGCGGCGGAACTTGAACGCGCAGGCCTTCGTGTCTACGGAACATCTGTCAATGACATCGACCGCTCTGAGGACCGTGAGCGTTTTGATGAAGTGCTCACACAGACAGGGATCTCACGTCCAGATGGCACCAGTGTTACGAATCTGGAGGATGCTGTGGCAGGTGCGGCGCGCATTGGTTATCCTGTGATGGTTCGTCCCTCCTATGTGCTGGGGGGGCGTGCCATGGAAATTGTCTACAATGAGGAAGAACTGCGTGACTATATGGGGCGCGCAGTTAAGGTCACACCGGATCATCCTGTTCTTGTCGATCGTTATATGCAGGGGACAGAGGTGGAGGTAGATGCGATTTCAGATGGTGTCGATGTAGTTATTCCGGGCATTATGGAGCATATCGAGCGTGCGGGCGTACACTCAGGTGATAGCATCGCTGTCTATCCGCCACAGACGCTTCCAGCACGGGTTATCTATACCATCATAGACTATACGAAACGTCTTGCCGTTGCTCTTCATGTCAAAGGTTTGCTTAACATCCAGTTTGTTGTGGCACATAATGAGGTGTTTATCATTGAGGTGAACCCGCGCTCGAGTCGTACAGTTCCATTTTTATCGAAGGTTACGAACATCCACATGGTCCATGTGGCAACACAGGTTGCTATGGGGAAATCTCTAAAAGAGCTCGGATTCCATTCGGGATTGATCCCCCCTCGTCCCTATGTTGCGGTGAAGGCCCCCGTCTTTTCCTTTGCAAAGATGACAGATGTCGATATTTCGCTTGGACCTGAGATGAAATCCACCGGTGAAGTCATGGGACTTGATTATCACTATGCGCGTGCACTCTATAAAGCCATTGTCGGTTCAGGGCTTAATATCCCGACGAAGGGCTGCCTTCTCTTTACTGTCGCGGATAAGGACAAAGAGGAAATGCAGCAGCTCGCCAAGGCATTTTCAGAATTTGACTTTGATCTTGCGGCGACAGAAGGGACGGCAAAGGCCATCGCTTCGCTCGGTATCGACGTAGAGGTAGTTGGCAAGGTACATGAGCGTAGCTCGGACATCATTGAGATGATTAAGAGCGGCAAGGTCAGTATGGTTATCAATACGCTTACACAGGGAAAGCACTCTGCTAGAGACGGATTCAAAATTCGTCGTGCGACGGTTGAACATGGGATTGCATGCTTGACCTCTCTTGATACGGCG
>CALIBA010000314.1 GCA_938045435.1 uncultured Selenomonas sp. | reverse complement strand
ACCTTGCGACCGGTGAGCGCCGAGATCATCGCCGTAGCCATGGTAATCCCAGCAGATGGTCCATCTTTGGGAATGGCCCCCTCAGGCAGATGGATGTGAATATCATCCGTTTCATAAAAGTCTTCCGCCAGATGGAGTGCCCCTGTGCGGCTCCGTACATAGGAAAGTGCTGCCTGCGCCGACTCCTGCATCACCTCGCCAAGCTGCCCTGTGAGGATGAGCTTTCCCTTTCCGCGCAAAATATTGACCTCCGTGCGCAGCACATCTCCGCCGACCTCTGTCCATGCAAGTCCTGTGACAACGCCCACAAGCGCTTTCCTCTCCTGTCGCGGCGCACGATATTTCGGCTTTTCGAGAAAGTCAGAAAGGGTTTCCTTGTTCACCCGAATGGGTGGATGTTCCCCTTCGACGATGCGTCGCGCCGCCTTGCGACAAATCTGCCCAAGAACACGTTCCAGTTCACGCACACCAGCTTCACGCGTGTAGGACTGGATGAGCTCTGTATAAACTTTTGTGCTGATGCGAATATCCTTAGCCTTCAGCCCGTTGCGTACACGCTGTCGCGGTAGGAGGTGGCGACGCAGGATTTCCATTTTCTCAAGCTCCGTATAGCTTGAGAGTGTCAAAATCTCCATACGGTCGCGCAGCGGTGCAGGAATATGTGTAGGATTGTTCGCGGTCACAATCCAAAAGACTCGCGAGAGATCAAATGGAAGCTCCACAAAGTGATCGCTAAAGGTATTGTTTTGGGCGGGATCAAGCACCTCAAGAAGTGCCGCCGACGGATCCCCATGGAAGTCCCGTGCTATTTTATCAACCTCATCGAGGAGAAAGACGGGGTTTTTGGTCCGCACGCGACGAATCCCCTCAATGATGCGTCCTGGCATGGCACTGACGTAGGTACGGCGATGCCCGCGAATTTCGGCCTCGTCACGAATGCCGCCGAGTGAGACACGGATGAATTTCCGCCCCATAGCACGCGCGATGGATGCCCCGAGTGAGGTTTTGCCGACACCTGGCGCACCGACCAGACATAGTATGGGCGCATGCTGTTCGGGGGCTAGGCGGCGAACGGCGAGATAGTCAAGAATCCGTTCCTTAATCATCGCCAGCCCATAGTGTTCACGTTCAAGCACATCGCGCGCAGATGTCACATCAGTGCATTCTTCGGTAGTATCCCGCCACGGAAGCTCCACCAGACAATCCAAATAGTTGCGGATGACACTTGCCTCCGCGCCTGTTGCGGGGCTTCTGTCCAGTCGCTGAAGTTCACGCTCAATCACTGCACGTACATCTTTAGGGAATTCTTTCTCTGCGAGTATTGCATGGTAGTGGTCAAGCTCTGCAGATTTATCCATATCATCCCCAAGCTCTTTGCGAATCGCCTTAATCTGCTCACGCAAATAGAACTCGCGCTGAATTTTATCTATCTGTTTACGAACACGCCGATTGATTTTCTGCTCAATGTCCATAATGTCCAGTTCGTGAACGAGCGCCTGATAAAGCCGGCGAAGGCGCGTATGGACGTCAGCCGCAGCAAGAATCTCCTGCCGCACTTCATGCTTTAGATTCAGATGGCTTGTAATGATGTCTGCAAGGCGCCCCATGTCCTCCATGATAGAGATAGAAACGAGCGCTTCCGGCGGGATCTTATGGGACAGTTTGACCCATTCTTCAAATTTTGATGTGATCCCATGGACCAGTGCCTCTGCATCCTTCGTGTGAAGTCCATCCTCCGTCTCCATGATCTCTGTCACATCAGCCTCTGTATACCGCTCCTTTTCGCGGGTACTGATGATTTTCGCCCGTATTTTCCCATCGACTAAGATGCGCATGACCCCCTCAGGCATCCGTACAAATTGACGAATCTCTGCGATAGCGCCGACATCATAGAGATCCTCTGTCGTCGGATCGTCAAGTTCCGGGTCCCGCTGCGAAACAACAAGAATTCGGCTGTCCCCCGCAATTGCAGCCTCAATTGCCGCAACTGAGCGCGACCGACCAACATCGAGATGAACCATCATATGTGGATAGACAACAAGACCGCGCAAGGGGAGCAGTGGGAGGGTTTGTTTCTCGGACATAGTATTTCCTTCCGTATATCCGGGGCATAGACTGCGTCTATGCCCCGAGACGAAAAAAGGAGCTTGCACAAAGCAAAGCTCCTTTCTGAATTTTGTATGATACGAAACTCAGTGTGCCGCCGCCACTTTTGAAACAGCAGCCCCTTCGATGGTCAGAATCGGATCACAGTGGTTTGCAACGACATCCTTAGTGACTTGACATGCCGTCACACCTGTAATGGAGGGAACCTCGTACATGACATTTCGCATGATACCCTCGATAATGGCACGCAAACCACGCGCTCCCGTCTTATGAGTAAGTGCTTCTTTAGCGATGAGATGCAGTGCCTCGTCCTCAAAGGTGAGCCGAACACCATCCAACTCCAAGAGCTTTTGGAACTGTTTGACCAGCGCATTCTTTGGTTCTGTGAGGATGCGCACCATCGCCTTCTCATCCAGTGAATTCAGGGTAACGACAACGGGCAAACGCCCAATAAACTCCGGAATCAGACCATCTTTCATCAGATCCTCTGGGATGATCTTGCTCAGGGATTCGCCGACCGTGATACGCTTTTTGGAGTGTATCGCAGCACCAAATCCCATCTGTTTTTTCCCGAGACGCGATTCGATGATCTGCTCGATGCCGTCAAAGGCACCACCACAGATAAAGAGGATGTTCGTCGTATCAATTTGCAGGAGTTCCTGCTGAGGATGTTTGCGTCCCCCTTGCGGTGGGACGGAAGCCATGGTTCCTTCTAGAATCTTAAGGAGTGCTTGCTGCACGCCCTCACCCGAAACATCACGCGTGATGGAGGGGTTCTCCGACTTACGTGCGATTTTGTCGATCTCATCAATGTAGATGATCCCACGCTGTGCCTTTTCAATGTCGTAATCTGCCGCCTGAATCAGTTTGAGGAGAATATTTTCAACGTCTTCCCCAACGTATCCAGCCTCTGTAAGAGCGGTCGCATCCGCAATTGCAAACGGCACATTCAAAATGCGTGCCAGTGTTTGTGCGAGCAAGGTTTTACCGCTACCTGTGGGCCCTATCATGAGAATGTTCGACTTGCGCAGCTCGACATCATCGGATCTTCCCTGGGGGACATTGATGCGCTTGTAGTGGTTGTAGACTGCAACGGATAAAGATTTCTTTGCTTCATCCTGTCCAATGACATACTGATCGAGAATATGGCGGATTTCTTTCGGTTTGGGAACATCCTTTAGGTCAACTTCACCAACGTCACTGAACTCCTCGTCAATGATCTCATTGCAAAGCTCGATGCACTCATCGCAGATATAGACCCCGGGGCCTGCCACGAGTTTGCGCACCTGTTCCTGCGTCTTGCCGCAGAAGGAGCATTTGAGCTGTCCCTTGTCTTGCTCGCCAAATTTCATCGCCTTACACCCCCTCAGCCTTTACTTTCTGCTGACTCTGCCTTGGGACGGGTGACGACTTCATCGATCAAACCGTATGCCTTTGCCTCCTCGGCGGACATGAAATTGTCGCGTTCGGTATCGACATTGACCTTCTCCGCATCCTGTCCCGTGTGCCGCGACAAGATCTCATTACCGACCTCACGCAGCCGCAGAATCTCTTTCGCTTGAATCTGAATATCTGTCGATTGCCCCTGTGCACCGCCAAGCGGCTGATGGATCATGATACGCGCATGGGGGAGCGCATAGCGTTTGCCCGCCGCCCCCGCTGTGAGCAGGAGAGAACCCATGCTCGCCGCCTGTCCAATGCAGATGGTTGAGACATCCGGTTTAATGTACTGCATCGTATCGTAGATGGCAAGACCTGCTGTCACTACACCGCCTGGACTGTTGATGTAAAGATGGATGTCCTTATCAGGATCCTCTGATTCTAAAAATAACATCTGTGCGACGACAACATTCGCCACGCTGTCGTCAATCGGTCCTCCGAGGAAGATGATGCGCTCCTTGAGCAGACGAGAGTAAATATCATAAGCTCGCTCGCCGCGGCTGGACTGCTCCACCACCACCGGTACATAATAACTCATAGTTTCCTCTCTGTAGGGGCTTTTATGCCGTGATATTGTCAACGATAAACTGCGCTGTTTTCTTGCGCAGTACAGTCGCCGCTAAGTCGCTGACACGCCCCTGTTCCTTGATGATCTTCTGAACCTGCTTGGGGGTCGCACCATAAGAAATGGCCATCGCATACACTTCCTGGTCAAGGTCACGTGCCTCGACCTTGATGCCCTCGACTTTCGCCACTTCCTCCAACATGAGATCTGTGCGGACATTCTTTTCCGCTGCCTCACGATACTCTTCACGAATGCGTGCCATATCAAGCCCTGCATACTGAAGGTATTGCTCCAGGCTCATTCCCTGCTGTTCAAGGCGCATTGCCATTTCTTGAATCATCGCTGTAATGCGGTTGTCAATCATGACGGGCGGGATTTCCATCTGGGTCCCATCCGTCGCCATATCAATGGCTTTGGTGCGACGCTCGGCCTCTGCCTGACGCTCTGCATTCGCCGTTAGATTGCGGCGCACATCCTCACGCAGCTCTGCGAGTGTTTCAAACTTGCTTGCCTTCTTGGCAAATGCATCATCAAGCTCCGGCAGCTCCCGTGACTTGATACTGCGAATAACACACTTGAATACCGCAGGTTTTCCCTTGAGGTTTTCCGCATGATACTCCTCTGGGAACGTGACCTTTACCTCACGCTCCTCACCAATCTTTGCCCCGATGAGCTGATCCTCAAAACCCGGGATAAAGCTACCGGAACCAATTTGGAGCGGATAGTCCTCGCTCTTTCCCCCATCAAAGGGAACGCCATCAACAAATCCCTCAAAATCAAGAGTCACAAAATCATTCTTCTGCACCGCAGCATCCGTCGGGGCATCAATAAGTGTGCCTTGATGCTCCCGCATACCTTCAATCTGACGGTCGATGTCCTCATCCGTTATCGTGACATCTTTCTTTTCGACCACAAGCCCTTTATAGGTGCCGAGTTTAACCTCGGGGCGCTGCGTAAATGTCGCTGTAAAAACGACATCCTTGCCCTCTTCGAGTGTCACAATATCAATCTCCGGACGCGTGACCGGCTCCATATTCTGCTGTGTCAGCGCCTCTTCAAACGCATCTTGGGCAATTTCTTCAAATGCTTCCTGTAAAATTGCATCCTTACCGACAAAATTCTCAACAATCCTGCGCGGCGCCTTTCCCTTGCGGAAGCCTGGAATGCTAACGCGTCCCGAAATGCGTTTTGCAGCTCCTTCCGAAGCCTTTACCAGTTTGTCCTGCTCTACTGCGATCGTCAGAGTAACCTCGCGGTGCTCACCGTGCTCTGCCGTAACCTTCATTATTTGAAACGACCTCCTGTTTCTTTCCTGTCCGCGGGCACACAAATAAATCAGCGTCCGCCATTTTCATGTGTATCGTATCATAAAACAGTCAAAATAACAAGTCATCTTATTTCAGCAGCTCTGTCATGCGCACGATCGGCTCTGAAAGATCCATATGGCCTGAGAGTGTCTCAACATGTGTGCCATCAATGAGAATCTGCACCTTCTTTACTTCTGGAAACTCCGTGAGCGTATTGACAATAGAACCGACAAGCATTTCCTCCCCTGTCGAGCCGCCGCTGGATTTTTGACTCAGTTCTTTGGAGAAATCCACTGTTGCCACACCATTTTCAACTGTCACTTTATGCAGTTTCGTTTTTTTAGGGATGATGTTCGTCTGCCCCTTCTCCTTTGTCCCTGTGAGGAGGGATTTGAGCGCTGCCGTGTATTTATCATCCTTTTCTGTATTGACGATGCGGCTAACCGCAACGAGTGATGTTCCATCATTGTTTGGGTAATATACGTTCACCTTGAGTGCCTTCGCCTCCGTCGTACAGCAGGCCGGCGTGTTTTGCTGCGCAGGCTCAGCCAGCTGCTCTGTCTGCGTTCTGCCCGTATTGCTGGCGGCCACATTTTTCCCTTCATCCGTGCAGCCTGCCGTAAGGAGGAGGACAGAGGCAAGCAGAACTGCGCAAAATCTATATCTCATCTCACTGATTGTCCGCATGGATATTCATTCTCCCTTTCATTCAAAATAGCGTGCAATGGCACGAAATAAAGCCTGCGCAAGCCGCTCTTGATAGTCCATGCGTGCGAGCAGGGCCTCTTCGCGCGGATTAGAAATAAAGGCAAGCTCTACAAGAGAGGCCGGCACTACAGAATGCCGCAGGACGTAAAAATTTGCGGTCTTAACCCCGCGGTTGCGGACATCCCCCGCCTGTGACAATTCTTCGTTGAGAAGCGTCGCAAAGCGCGCCCCCTCCTCTGATGCTGCATAGTAATAAGTCTCCATGCCATTTGCATCTGGGTTGGTAAACGCGTTACAATGAATGGAGAGAAATAACTCTGTCCCCGGATTCTCCTGTGCTACATCAACCCGTGATTGAAGCTCATGTGCAGATGCCGCTTTCGGATAAGATACATCCCTATCTGTCGTGCGGGTCATGATGACAGCAGCACCGGCACCGCGCAACAGTTCTTCTGTCCGCAGTGCGACCGAAAGTGCCACATCTTTCTCACGCAGTCCCGATGGTCCCACTGCGCCCGAGTCGCTGCCGCCGTGCCCTGGGTCAATGACGATAGTATGGCCACGGACGGCTGTGCTTTGAACTATGGTATGATGTGATGGTGTATCAAAAAGCTCTATGATGAGGTATTCGGAGGTTTTTCCATGTGGATCGCCCGCCGTCGTGTAAATGCGGTACGCTCCCTCACGCGCAAGCGACTGCGCTGCATAGATGCAAAGCTCTACCTGATGGTTGTCTCGCTGAACCAGTGCCATATATGAGGCAAGGGCGCTGTTCAATGCGATTCCCTGCCCAATTTTTTTGCCAATGACTGTATCATCCAGCGTAAGACATAACTGACTGTCGGCATGATAACGCGATGCCATCGCATAGGAAAGGTGCGGCCGATCCACCGCAAGTTCAATCCGCAGTGCTCTGCGCCCGTCAACCTCTGTTTCGTAGCTTGTGACCTCTGTCAGATGATGCACACTGCTCTTTGCTTCACCTTGCTCTGTGAGCAGTGTGCACCAGCAGGAAAATACTGCCGCCATAAGGAGCAGTATCCTCCCAATATTTGTTTTACCGTTATCGACTGTCAACGCCAATAACACCTCCCTAAAAATTACTGATTCAGCAGCGCAAGTGCTTCGTCCTCGGCAGCCGCGGTGGCATCTGCATCGCGTTCTATCGAAATCCTAAGATAGTCGCCTTCCTCCACATCGCTTGGCAGGAATGCTCGTGGAAAATTCACCTTGCGCATCGCATCCCCGAGAAGCAGAACAGCAAGATCTCCTTCGAAGCGATCAAGATATGCACAGATCACAGCTTCTCCCCCCGTTCGGTCATCACTTTATATGTTTTTCCATCACTTGTCACAGTAATGGTTCCATTTCTGGGTGTCGTATAAACAGCCAGTTTTAGGACATCAAACTTCTTTAATGTCTCCTTGTGCGGATGTCCATAATCATTGCCCTCGCCACAGGAGATCAGTGCTGTCTCAGGCTGCATAGCACGCAGGAACTCTGCTGAGGAGGAGGTCTTACTGCCATGGTGACCAACCTTTAACACCTTGCTCTGCACGCGATCTGCAGCAGTTTTTAGGATGTCCTCCTCCTCTTTCTTTTCCGCATCTCCCGTAAACATCATAGTAAATGAGCCAAAAACAAGACGTCCAACGACCGATTCGTTGTTTGGATCATGTTTATATCCCTTAACCGTCACCTCTGCGACAAGCTCTTTGGAGGGGGCGAGCACCTCAAACGTCACACCATCTCCAAGATCCAGAACGTCTCCAGCGACAAGCCCCTGTCGTTTGATATTCTTCTCCTTGAGCTGTTTCATATAACCAAGATAAACCCGTGAGGTCGATGGCATACCGTTATCGTAGACCATACCGACTTGATATTCGTTTAGAAGCACTTCCATCCCGCCAATATGATCGGCATGTGGATGTGTGAGCACGATTTTGTCAATCTTTTGTACTCCTGCCTTGCGCAGTTCCTCACGGAGCTTATCACGTTCATCTACATCACTGGTATCAATGAGCATATTCTGCGTGCCGGTCTGGACAAGAATCGCATCCCCCTGCCCGATATTGAGCATTTTGACCGTCAACGTCCCATGTGCCGGTTCTGGTGTTTTCTCTCCGCTTGGCGCGGAAGAAAGGCATCCCATCATCAGTTGAGAAACAAAGAGCATCAGCCCAAACAGCATAGCGGCAATCCAATGTTTTTTCCCCACAACAATCTCCTCTCCTGCACTGAGTAGCATATTCCCTATGTTCCTAGATTAAGAGCGCAATACCAAATTGATGAGAAAAGCAACCGAGACAAGGTACATGATCCAGCTGACCTTTTTATACTGACCACTGACAATCTTCATGATCGTATAACTGATAAAGCCAAAGGCAAACCCATTGGCAATACTCGATGTGAGCGGCATCATGATAATGGTTAAAAACGCCGGCAGCGCATCCGTAAAATCTGTAAAATTAATCTTCCCTACTTCAGACATGAGCAGTGCGCCGACAAGGATCAGTGCGGGCGCTGTGGCAAAAGCAGGGACAAGTCCAATAAGTGGCGTAAAAAAGAACGCTGATAAAAACAGAACCCCAGCGGCAATTGCTGTAATCCCCGTACGCCCTCCCACAGCGATTCCGGCAGCACTCTCGATATAAGAGGTGACCGTAGACGTTCCGAATACCGCTGAAACCATCGTACCAACGGCATCCGTCGTAAGCGCACGGTCGATGTTCTCAATCTGCCCGTCAGGTCTTACCATCTTTGCCTTTGTCGTAAGACCGATGAGGGTTCCCATATTATCAAAAAGCTCCACCACAGTGAATGTGAAAATGATGGAAAGGAGCCCATAATTCCACGCACCTATGAAATCCAGTTTTCCAAACGTTTCTCCCATGTGTGGAAGAGATGTACTGATAATATCTGCATAGCTCTGCGGTCCCGGCGTCAGCCCAAATAAAATTGCGAGCAGCGTCGTGACGAAGATGCCAATCAAAATAGATCCGTGAATATTGCGTGCCATAAGCGCTGCTGTAAAAAGAAGCCCAAAGAGGGCCAGCAGCGTCGTCGGTGCCGTGATATGTCCAAGCGATACATAGGTCGCGGAATTTTCCACAATAAGCCCTGTCCCCTTAAGTCCAATAAAGGCGATAAAAAGACCTATACCGACACTGATTGCAAGCTTGAGATCCCGCGGCACAGCATTGATTATAGCTTGCCGAATGCCTCCGACCGTGAGGATGAGAAATAAAATCCCCGAAAAGAATACAGCGCCGAGTGCAACCGTCCAGTGCAGCCCCAATACACCGCAGACATAGTAGGCAAAAAAGGCATTCAGTCCCATGCCAGGTGCAAGTGCGACAGGATAGTTGGCAAAGAGCCCCATCCCTATGGAACCTAACGCGGCAATCCAAATCGTTGAAGCAATCGCCGCTTCCTTTGGAATACCAGCATCTGCCAATATATTCGGGTTGACGAACAGAATATACGCCATTGCGATGAACGTGGTGCACCCGGCCAAAAGCTCTGTTCGGATCGTCGTTCTCTTTTCCCGCACCTTAAAATATCGCTCTGCAAAAGACGGCGGCTCGCCTTGTATCCCCATCAATCAGCAACTCCTTAAAACAAAAAAAACCTAACGAAGCTTAGGTTAAAATGGCGGAGTGGGAGAGATTCGAACTCTCGC
>CALIBA010000313.1 GCA_938045435.1 uncultured Selenomonas sp. | reverse complement strand
ACTATCGCCAAATCAAACAGGATATCCTCTCGCTCGTGGACTCCGAAATCGCCCGTATCAAAGCCGACCCGAAGCTACAGGGGCTGATGAAGGGGTGAAGTCGACAGCTTATCGCCCAAGATCGCCAAGTATTTTCTGAAGAAGATTACCCGATGACCGGACAATCCGAAAATCCACGGTTTGATGTGCCATAGCATGGATGTCGGTTGTTCTAAAACGGCAGCGTGCTTCTTGTCTTTCAAGTGTATCCCGAACTGATGAAAGCGCCATGAGTTGTCCCTCAATTGAGCCTTTTGGCGTTTGTAGATCAATCTGTTCATCCACTGCTTCATTCATTCGTTTTGTCTCAAACTTAAGTAGTACAGTTGTTTCGACACTGTCCGTAGGATTCCCCCGTTCTACTTCGCGGATGGTCGCAACACCTGAATACACTTGTTTGTAGGGAAGAAAATACGCGATCACGAAGAGGAAAAGCAATACAATACCGATAATCGTAATACCATATCGTACTAATGAAGAGGGAATCTGTCCTACAATGCTGCGCACTTTCTCACTGCGGAGTTCAAAGTTTTTCTCGTCCTTTCTGTTCTTCTCTTCCATGTCAATTTCCCAGTTCCAATTGATTTTTCACCAGCGCAAAATACTTTCCTCGTTTTGCAGTGAGCTCCTCATGGGTGCCCACTTCTGCTATTTTACCTTCATCTAATACCACAATCTGATCGGCATCTCGGACGGTGGAAAGGCGGTGAGCGACAACTACAACCGTCTTGCCTCGATAAAAGGAGGCTAAATTTTCGGTAATCGCTCGTTCGTTGTTGGCATCGAGTGCATTGGTGGCTTCATCTAAGAAGACGAACATCGGATTCTTGTACACTACTCTTGCGATAAGAATCCGCTGTCGCTGTCCTTGGCTTACTCCTTGTCCATCTTGTCCAATCATCGTATTGTATCCCAAAGGGAGTGCTTCGATATAGTCGGCGATATTAGCAACACGTGCTGCTTCACGAATACGTGCTATATCCGGCTCATCGTCTGATATGGCAATGTTTCTTGCAATGGTATCGGAAAAAAGATATCCTTCTTGCATCACCGCTCCGCATTGATTACGCCACCAAGCAAGGTTATATGTACTTAAGTCGGCATTACCCACTTGTATCTTTCCTTTCAACGGTTCATAGAATCCGAGCAGGAGTTTAACCAACGTGGTCTTACCGCTTCCGCTTGCTCCCACGATGGCCGTGACCTTTCCGTTGGGTATGGAAAGATCGATGTTCGAGAGTATATCCTTTGGGCTGTATAGATCATATTTGAAAGAAACATCCCGAACGGAGAGAGAATGTCCTTCTTTTGTTTCTTCCGTATAAGTGTTTTGTGTACGTGCAACATTCTCTTCCTCTGTTTCCGTATGGATCTCGTTCATGCGGTCAAGGCTGATGCTCACATCCTGCCATGAGTAGATGAATTGGATCAATTGCTCCACGGGGCTGTTGAGTTGTCCAATGATATATTGGACGGCCAACATCATACCTAAAGTCATGTTACCCTGGATTACGGAAGTAGCGGCCAATACCGTGATGAGGATATTCTTCACCTCGTTAATCGTGATACTCCCGGCCTGTTGTACCTGTTGAAGGTTCAGTGCTTGCAGATTGATCTTGAACAGATCGGCCTGTACGTCTTCCCACTCCCAACGCTTACGTTGTTCACAACCTTGCAACTTGATCTCCTGCATCCCGTTGACAAGCTGATAGGTCACATTGCGATTGCGCCCGGCCTGCTCAAAATATTTATAGTCCAATGTCCTGCGTTTCTTAAGGAAAAGGATGATCCACCCAGCATAGAGGAGTGTACCCAAAAGGAAAACAATGAAGATGCCGGTGTTATAGACAGCTAAAACCACTCCGAAAACAAAGAAAGTAAAGAAGGAGAACAATAGATTCAAACTGCTGGAGGTAAGAAACTGTTCGACCCTTCTGTGGTCTTCGATACGCTGCAGGAGATCACCCATCAGTTTGGTATCGAAGAACTTCATCGGTAGCTTCATCAACTTGATGAAGAAATCAGAAATGAGTGAAATGTTGATGCGGGTGGAAATGTGCAGTAGTATCTTCGAGCGGATAAAGTCAATCGCTGTACGACTGAAAAGCAGCATCATCTCTGCCAATAAAACAAGCCATACGAAACTTATGTCTTTACCTCCGATTCCGGTATCAACAATCGCTTGTGTCAGGAACGGGAAAATGAGTTGTAGCAAGGAACCGAGTAACAGTCCCAAAATCAGCTGTACGAAAAAACGTTTGTACTTTCTAAGGTACCCCCAAAGGAATTTGAGACGATATCTTTTCGACGTTTGTTTGGTGCTGTTTTGTGTATAGAATTTTTCTGTAGGTTCTAAAAGTAAAACGATGCCTTTCTCTTCGCCATTGGTCTTCGTGCTCGCCCAATGCTCACAAAACTCCTCTTTATCGTATGTGAGAAGACCTTTCCCCGGATCTGCTACATAGATTGTGCAGCCACCCTTTCTATGCTTTCGGACTTTATATATGACAACAAAGTGATTTTGATCCCAATGAGCTATGCATGGAAGTGGAGCTTCCGCAGAAAGTGTTTCAATGGTAATCCTCCCCCCAATTGTCTTGAAACCGATCTCTTCTGCAGCCTTGCTGATTCCAAATAAAGTTACGCCTTCTTTACCAATAGCACAAGCCCTTCGTAACGCATCTATATCTACACGTAATTTGTAGTACCCTGCTATCATAGCTAAACACGATGGACCGCAATCCATAGCATCCAATTGATCAACATAGTACATGTCAAATCTCAATATTCTATTTTGCTGTATTATCTTTAATCAATCCCGAATCAGAGTCGTTGTTGTTTAATTTCCTCTTTGCATGTGCGTGTTGCTTTCCTGCTGAGAAGTAGTATGTACATCGAAGATTGAATAAACTCCTAAAATTGCCCCATACCATTTCTTCTTCAAAATGAAAATTGTCTATCTCGCCATGAGTTATAGACGGATGTGGATTATAGATCCACTCTGCTCCCAAAGAAAGTGTTTTATGCTTCCATAATACAGATGCAGACAGATTTAGCCCATGCTTATCCTGTACATCTCCATCAATAGTAGTAAAGGGAAAATTCCCGTTCCATGCAGCTTGTACATTACGCATAACAAATTGCATGCTTATTCCTGCATTATGAATATGCTGTTTTACATTGTTGTTGGGAGTCTGACAACTTAAATATGTATATTGATAATATGGTTGTAGTGTAATGATGGAGAAAGGTCTCCAATTTCCAGATATAGAATATCCGAACGTTTTCATATCTCTCAAATTAGCATAAGTCTTTAATATCTCATTATCTCCCTGTAAGTGTAAAAGCGTAGAGACATAAGGTTTTATGTGGTAATTGTAAAATATGGAAGCAGACGTGTAGAATTTACCGCCATTAACCATGTGCTGAAAATTCAACATATTATTATATGAATATGATGGGGATAGGTTGCTGTTGCCTTGGTAGTAATAATGTTCATCTATATTCACAATGCTGTTATCCGTCATATGGCCTGTCTCTGGAATTTTAGCCCCCACACGAAAAGTATATCTTATTACTGTCTTATTGTCACCTTTGGGCAAATAATTTAGAGAAAAAAGAGGGCGAAGACGCCAATAGTTATGTGTGCCACCATTAGCTAATACAAGAAGACTGTTATCCATACCTATTCCTATGGTGTAGTTTATTTTCTTAATATTGCCACTGTAGTCTGTGAACAAATAGCCCTTATAATAGTTGAGAGATGATTTGGACTGTTTATTGTATGTTTGATCTAAAGTTTTATACATAAAATAAAGCCCAACATTCCATTGCGAATTGTGTGTGTTTTTACTATATAACCCTTCGCCAATAATAGAGTAAGAATGATTATTGAACTGATTCTTGAAAGAATAATTCATAGGTATGTCATTTTCAACCATACGGGAAATGTGACTCTTTGAGGATGACGTGTAAAATGTATTGACAACGTTAAAGATAAACGAGCAACTATCATTAATGTTTCTTGTAAAATATAGGTCGAAATCCCATCCATGGTATCCGCTTTCAACTTCTCTATGACTTATTCCTCCGTTTTTTTTATTCGCATCATAGCGGTGGAAACGTTGTGTATATTCTTCATTACCAGGATTTCCCCTATAGGAGAGTCTTGAAAAACACACACTCTTACCTATTATTCGTTGATAGGATAATTGACCGATATGGTATTGCCCACTATACTTTCCCGGCAAACCGATGTATATATTTTTGAGATCATCGTACTGATAGGTACTATGTATTGAATTTTTGTTCAATCCCCTATAATCGATAAAATACGCAGCTGAGAGTTGATTTAAGGAGTCTGTATACATAAAACTGAATAAATTAGTCCCATATCCAGTCGTAATCGAATTTTTCAGATCAAGAGAAGCAAAGTAATTGCGATCTTTTTTATGCTTTGTTTTTATTTCTAATATGGATGCAGCAAAATTCTCATGAGCATACCTTGGTGGAGGATCAGCATAAAAAGTCAACTTCAATATATCATCTGCTTGTAGAGCCATTACTTCCTGCTCTGAAGCACGATGTCCATTAATGATGATTAAAATACTTACCCCCATCTGTGTCAATAGCTTTCCATCACCTAAATTCATTCTGAACTGGGGTAGATTCGAGATAGCATCTAAAGCATTTGCTCCAACCTCTTTATCTTTTTTTGTAAGGAATATTTCGTCTCTAATTCCATAAGAATTCAATATCTCGGAGGTTATATTGACTTCCGGAAGTATTGTTGACATGGGTTTTAGAACCGTAATCCAATTAACCGTATCTTCGCCCGGGGAATTTCTGTAAATAGTCTGATAGCCAATAATTGAGAAGCGAAAAGCCACGCCCTTTTGCACCTTTTCACAACGGAATATTCCTTTTTCGTCTGTTATT
>CALIBA010000312.1 GCA_938045435.1 uncultured Selenomonas sp. | reverse complement strand
TAACGGCAAGCTCAGCATCAAGCACATCGGCAACAAAGTCTGGATCCATTCCATCGATCACCATGCCAAGTCCCGTACGGAAAAAAGGATCCTCAATCTCCTGCGCCCTGCTTTCGAGTGCTAAGATCCCCTCACGGCGCGCAATCTGCGACAGTTCAACAAACTGCTGCAAAAGCCGCGCCTTGTCCTGCAATCGTGGAATCTGGCATGTCTTTTTGATGAGGCGAGGGAAGTTCCCCAACTGCTCCATACGGAATCCAATAAACAGACACGAAAACGTGCCGCCGATGATGATGAGAAACGCAGCCGGGTTGTTCAACGCCGTAATCGGCGCGCCCTTCAAAACCATACCAACAAAGACCGAGATGAGTCCCATAAAGATCCCGATAACCGTTGATTTTTCCAAAACAAAAGCCCCCAATCCATTTCTCTCGAACGTCAGACGAAATCCAGCCGCCTACACATGCGCATTGGATTCAAGACACACGTCTACGCCTTCTAAGAAGTAATATTCCATAAGTCCGCGGAAATTCCTACCTCATTTTAAAAAAATCTCTAAAAAATCTCTGAAATTTTTTCAAATAAACCGATATTATCCTATCATACATTCACTTAGAATATGGTATAATGTAGAATATATAAAAAAAGTTTATTAGGAGGATGGTATTATGGAGTTACGGCAGTTAGAATATTTCCAGATGGCAAGCCGTCTGAAAAACATCACGCGCGCCGCCGAACGTCTCCGTGTCTCTCAGCCAAATATCACTGTCGCAATCAAAAAACTGGAAAATGAACTTGGCATACAACTCTTTGACCGCAGCCAAAAACAGCTTGCTCTCACGCCGGAGGGGGCCGTATTCCTCAGCCGTATTGAACTCGCACTGCGCAACATCCAAGACGCTGTACTCGAGGTCAATGATTACAAGCAGCTCCAAAAGGGTACGATTAAAATCGGGATTCCCCCAATGATGGGCGCCTATCTTTTCCCAAAAATCTTTTCGAGCTTTCAGCAGCACTACTCCCATCTCGATGTCTATCTGCATGAAGAGGGTTCTGTCGCTATCCGCGAACAGCTTGAACGCGATGAACTCGACTTTGGGATCATCATCATTCCCGAGACCTCGCCAAACCTGCAAATGCTCCCGATGGCAAACAGCCAAATCGTCTGCTGCGTACCGGAAAACAGCCCGCTCGCTACACGCAAGGCAATCACCCTACAGGATGTTGCCGACAGCAATCTTATTATGATGAAGGAAGGCTCTTTCCTGCGGCAAACCATGCTGCAAAAAATGAAGGCTGCTGACATCACACCGAATATCGTTCTCGAATCCAACCAGGTTGTCACCATTATGGGACTTGTCGCAAGCGGCGTCGGCATTGCTTTTCTGCTCGATATGGTTGTCCGCGGAAGCAGCGGTGTTTGTGCCATCCCGCTGGCAAGTCCAGTTTCCGTCAATGTCGGTCTGGCATGGAAACGCGACCGCTATATCTCAAAAGCCGCACAGTCCTTTATTGAGTTCAGCAAGAATATCCTAAAATCCAGTGAACCTCCAATGGTTTAACAAGTTCTCCATGACAAAAATGGAAACCATTCATAACCATTCATACGAAAAAAGATGTTGGGCAATGACAGTGCCCAACATCTTTTTCTTTCATATGATGAAATTCCGCATCAGAACATCCACTTGACCTGTGCGCCGCCGCTGATTCCTTCACGGCGTCCCTGCCAGCCTGTGAGACTCAGCTCATAGCTGACACGGCCGTTTTTCGGTGTAAAGCGATAACCGAGTTCTAGCATACCGCTTGCCCCCTTGAGGGAAGGACTTGGGGTATTATACCCTTGGAAGCTCGCACGCGCCTCACCGTCAAACTCATACTCAAAGGCAAGGCCTGCATACACCTGGCTATACGCGCTGTCCTTGTGGCTGTATCGCAAGCCAATACGCAAACGATGCGAGTTCACACTGTCGAAAGTATAGTCTTCTCCCGTATTGAGCGTTGCATGCATGCCCGCCTGATGGGAGTAGAAATACCTTAGATATGTGTTCAGCGTATCTTTTCTGTGAACTCTCGTCTCTTTGCCCACCCCGAGGTGTGCCGCATAGTAGCTGCTGCTGCCGTCATAGGTGGAAACGGTCCCGGTATACACGCTGCCGCTGTAATCGCTCTTGGCTCTGCCGCCGTGGAGGGATCCTTCGACCCATACACCATTTTTCTGCGTGTAGTTTGCCATGATACCGCCGCCAAGGTAGCTGATCTTTCCTCTGCCATGTGTTCCATCATTCAGATAGGAACTGTAGCTGCCATGTCCATATTCGACAAAGGGACCGAACGTCCAAACGCCCGCCTTGGTCTTTTGCTGGTTTGCCCAGCCAAGGCCGAGGTTCCATCCATTGGTATCAACATAGGAGCCGGTTTTGGCTTTCATCCCGCTCTTATCCGTCATTGCCCAAAGCGCGTAGCCGCGTCCCTTTCCAGCTTCCACTTTGGCTGCATTCATACCTGCTGCCGCAAGTGTATCTGCGCCGTGGTTGATGAAGTCGCTGACACCTGCACGCGTTTCCACAAAGGATTTGGTCTGCTCGTTCAGCATCGCCTTTGTGACCGTCGCACTCAGCTCGCCCGGCGTTGTCTGCGCAAGTGTGAAATCGTAGTGGAGCGAAACGCCCTGCATGCCCGTGGTCGTATTGCTCATGCCAGGATCTGTGCGCAGGGTACCGCCTGGCGCGACCTTGATAAGACTGAGCTTGTCGTTTACACGCAGAACAGGTACAGTGCCGTCGATAACACCGACGCCGACCTTTACCCCGCGCAGATCCTGATGCGTCGTTGTAAGCGAGAGAATCGGATGCGCCTTATCGACCGTCTGGTCAAGATAGAAATGCACATTCTGAATGCCCGCAAGGGACCGTGCTCTGGATGCGCCGGGGTGGACAACGAGTGTGTTGCCCATCCCACTTGTCGCTGTGCCGCCGGTAATCGTACCGCCAACGGTGGTCTTGCTGAGATGAATCGTATTGTTGTTGGTCGTGGTGCCGCGTCCTCCCGTCACATTCCCCGTAACGGTGATATTGCCAAGATCGATGGTATTCTTTGAAGCCGTACCGCTCGTCGTCTGCGCACCTGTCACATTGCCTGTAACGTTCGTCTGCACAGTAACAGTGTTTTCTGTCGCGCCCGTACCTGCCTGTGCACCAGTAACATTCGCATGAATCGTGCCGCCGCTGAGGAGAACCGTGTTCTTTTCCGCTTTGCCAGCCGCCTGTGCCCCCTTAATACTCCCATTGACACTGCCGCCACTAACAGTGACGCTGTTTTCAGATGCCGCACCGCCCGCACTTCTACCGCCAATGATATGATGAACAGTAGCACCTTGCACAACGGTCACAACACCCTTGCTTGCGCTTCCTCCCATGCTTTGTGTATCGCTGCCGACAGCGGTCTGCACATTGGCTCCTGCCGCGAGTTTAAGTGTATTATTCTTAGTCGACCCATTTGTGATGACAGTTTTGCCGCCAAAGGCATTTGTCACCCCGGTATTTATGGTGACATTCGCATTCTGCCAACGATAGGCTGAGAGATCCAGACTGCCCGTGGTAATGGCAGCATCGTTATCCGTCTTGACAGCGTATTCGACATCGCCCGTACGCTGCGCAGATACGGCGTGCGTATAGCCAGTGAGTCCAAGAGTACCGCCATTCATGCGGATGAGATGCGCGTTCTTTTCCATGCTGCTGCCCAGCCATGTGCCGACAACGGCTCCGGTTGGTTTCACAATCGCACTGTAGGAAAGATTGGTATTGCCGCGCAGCGTCAGCATGGTATCGCCGTTGGCAAGGTCACTTCCCACGGTGAAGCTCACTTGATCGAAATTCCGCAGGCTTTGCGCCGCTGCGCCTTTCTTCAAGACGCGCAGTTTGTTGCCCGCAGCCCCTGCCGTACCGCCTGTAACAGCACCTACAACACGCGTACCGGAAAGATTGATCTCGTTGTCCTTCGTGATGGCTCCTTGTCCACCCGTGACGCTGCCCCCAATATGGACGGCAGAAAGGGTAAGGATATTGCCGCTCGCTGTGCCCGTCACGGATTTGCCGCCGATGACGCTGCCTGTAACATTCGCTTTGACCGTAACGATGTTCGTATTCGCCTGTGCAGCGCCGAATCCACCTGTCACATGTACCACATTTCCGGCATTGATATTGACGATATTGCCCGCAGCACGGCCAGCTGCCGCCGCAGTATGACCACCGGTCACATTCGTTGCCGCACCGCCGTTGACATTGACAGTATTGCCAGTGGCCCTGCCATTGGATGATGTTGTGTAACCGCCATAAAGATTCGTAACGGTTCCGGCCTTCAACGTCACCATATTGCCTGTGGTATTGTTCTGCTGCGCCGCAGGTGCTGTTGTACCCGTGCCCGCTGTCCAGCCGCCATAGGCACTTGTTGTGCTGCCGCCGGTGATGGTGAGACGGTTGTTCACGGTCGAGTTCCCTATGCGAGAGCGTCCCGCCCATGTGTCTGTGCCGCTTGCTGTAGTCCTTACCTCTGCATTCCTAAAACGATACCCGTCAAAGAGAATCTTCTTGGCATTCGCTGTCTGTGTATCTGTGTCCAGATCATACTCAAAGTCGCCCTCGGTTCTGCCCCGGACGCCTGCATAGTCTGCAACATGGATGCTCGGTGCACTCTTTTCAACCAGGGTAATCTGTCCTACTTTCGGCTCCGGTGTCCCTTCAAATGCTATGCTGCCAAAGGTGATATTCGTCGCCGTGCCGTTCGTAAGCCGCAGCATCGGATTTGTACGGTTCAGATTCCCGAGGCTGAAGGTCAGTTTCTGGAATCCTGCGATATTGCCCGCACGGTTGTTCCCCTTAACTGTCAGTGCATTGCCTGTACCGCTTCCCGCGCCGCCGGTGACAACGCCGCTCACGGTGGTGCCGCTCATGTTGACTTTGTTGTTGCTGGTCGTGCTGCCGGCACCGCCTGTCACACTGCCGTTAATCGTCACGGCACCAAGGTCCACGGTGTTGGCATTGGCCGCACCGGTTGTCTGTCCGCCTGTGACGTTTCCTGTAACGTTGCCCTTGATGGTGACAACGCTCTTTGTGACCGCGCCGCTCGTGGATTTTGCACCTGTGATGTTTCCTGTGACAGTCCCTGTCGTAGTGACTTTATTCTCCGTCGCCGCGCCGACCGCGTCTGCACCAAGGATGTTGGCGTGAACATTCCCGCCTTTGATTTCAACGGTGTTCTTGTGCGCCGTCCCTGCCGACTGGGCGCCCCGAATTGTGCCGCCCACACTGCCGCTAGTCACGGTTACATGGTTGTCTGTGGCATCTGTTCCGCCAAAGCCGCCCGTTACATTTGCTGTAACACTCCCGCCATTGACGAATACTTTATTCCCTGTCGCTTTGCCCGCTGCGGCAGCTGTATACCCGCCGTAGAGGTTGGCTATGGTGCCTGCGTTGAGGGTTGCGGTGTTGTCTTTGGTGTCATTCTGCTGTGCCGCCGGCGCTGTTGTACCCGTACCCGCTGTCCAGCCGCCATAGGCATTCGTTGTGCTGCCGCCGGTGATGGTGAGACGGTTGTTCACGGTCGAGTTCCCTATGC
>CALIBA010000311.1 GCA_938045435.1 uncultured Selenomonas sp. | reverse complement strand
GGCCAACGGACTGGCAGCGAAAGCCAATGCAAGGGAATGTTCGCATCACCAAGGAAGAGGTTGCAAAACAGCAGGCAGAACGCGAGATGGCAGAGAAAAAGCGCGTCACAAAAATTGCACGTCTCTATAATGAGATGAAGGCAAAAGATGCGGCCAAAGTGATGGAATCACTTGATATAGATCTCTGCATCGCGATTTTGCAGCGCATGGATGAGGGGAGTGCAGCGAAGATACTCGCATCATTTGAGCCAGAGCGTGCAGCTCAGATCACCCAGATCATCTATCAGGGGGCACCACGCAGAACTCCACAGGGGCGTGGGGGCATTGCCGTACCAGGTGAACCTCCTGCTGCTGCTGTACCCGGAATGTCTACAGAAGCTGTACAGCAGTAACAGCAATCGTATAGTTATGAAATAAATGAGCCTGCGAGATGAGCGGAAGGATTTTCCTAGATGCTTATTTTGCGGGTTCTTTTTTAGGAGGCTGTTCAATGCGCCGCATGATACTCTTTTTTTTTACGTGGATGATTGGAATAACACTGGTACTTTCTGCGGCAGGAACAGGAGAGGCGGCCTTTCGAGATCGTGCAGAAGATATGGCAAAACTCACGGGGATTCGCATTGGACAAACAGATGACAATATTCGCATTGTCGTTGATGCAGATCGTCCGGTTTCCTATACACAAACGGTTTTGGCGGATCCCACACGCATCATCGTAGACGTACACAACGCGTGGCTTTCTTCCGACATGAAAAAGAATATGACAATCTCCTCTCCACTTGTTTCACGTGTTCGAACTGCGCAGTTTGATCGAAATACTGTGCGCATTGTCGTTGAGACATCTGTGGGAAAAGGAGGATACCGAATTTTTTCTCTTGGTGGGGAGAAACCGCGTATTGTTATGGATTTCGGCAAGAGAAATACGGGAGGAACGAATTCTGTTCCTGCACAGCCGCGGCATCCATCTGGTGGGGAGGACCATGGCTCTACTGACCGTGATATATCGTCTATCACAGGGATGAAAGGTCGTAGGATTGCACTTGATCCAGGGCATGGCGGCAGCGATTCCGGTGCGATTGGACCGACGGGCATCATGGAAAAATCCATTACTCTTCGCGTTGGCAAGGAATTAAAGCGTCTGCTTGAAGCGGAGGGAGCAACGGTTCTCATGACACGCACATTCGATACAGAGGTTTCATCGAAGGGCGCGGAAGCAACTGCCGTTGAGGAGCTTGAAGCGCGCTGCGAGATCGCTAATCAGGGTGATGCAGATATATTCATTTCCATCCATGCAGATGCATTCACCAATCCAGAGGTAAAAGGGACAACAGCTTATTATTATACCAGAGGCTCAGAGGCGTCCAGACGGCTTGCAGACAGCGTCCGCACAGCAGTGATTGATGCCATTGGAACGGTTGATCGAGGTTCGCAAAGCTGCAATTTCTATGTTGTTAAACATACCGATATGCCAGCAATTCTTCTTGAGATCTCCTTTATCTCAAATCCAAATGAAGAAGCTATGATGAACAGCGAGACGGGCATTCAGAAGATTGCGCAAGGAATGGCCGATGGCATTGCAGACTATTTTGGATGAGGAGGTGACATCTTGCAGGAGGTTCATGGGTATCGTGCGCGTACCCGTCAGTTCTTCATTGTTCTCCTCCCGATCCTCATTACACAAGTATCTCTCATGGCACCCGGTTTTTTTAATACGGTTATGGCAGGGCATCTCAGCAAGGAAGATCTCGCAGGGGTCGCCGTCGGAGCCAGTATTTTCTTTCCTGTTTTTGGTGCCTTCGTTGGGCTGATTTCAGGTCTTACTCCTGTCATTGCCAATGCTTATGGTGGACGGCGCATGAGAGAGATTCGGTGCGTTGTTCAGCAGGGGTTCTACTGGTCAATATTGTTTGCGCTGCTTCTCCTTATGTTTGGCGCACTGACTGTGCCCACGCTCGTGGAAGCACTGCACTTAGAGCCTGTTGTTGAACAGATCACGATGGAGTACCTTTCCTATATCGCATTTGGCGTAATTCCCATTGCTCCGGCAAGTGTTCTACGCAATCTCATTGATGCACATGGGAAAACAAGGCTCACCATGTTTATCACGATGACGACAGTACCCATCAATATTGTACTGAACTATATTTTTATGTATGGCGCACTGGGGATTTCTTCCTTTGGTGGGGCGGGGGCAGGTCTTGGTGCGGCGCTCAGTTATTGTGTGTTTTTTCTGCTCAATATTCTTGCTGTCTTACGAATGCGGCAGTTTGCCTACTATCATGTCTTTTCGCATCTTCCGCGGCCTGTACCAAGCGCATGGTGGGCACAGCTTCGGATCTGTATTCCCATTGGACTGACTGTGTTCTGCGAGCAAAGTATTTTTGGTGCTGTGGGGCTTTTGATGGCAGCCTACGGAACTACGGTACTGGCTGCGCATCAAGCTGCGATGAATTTCACCACAATTGTCTATATGCTGCCGCTCTCTGTGTCCATGGCAATTACCATCCTAGTCGGTTTTGAAGTCGGTGCAGGCCGTGAAAATGGTGCGCGGGCCTACATTCGCCTCAGTCGCGTCTTGACACTTCTCTTTGTCGGTGTGATTGCACTCGTACTTGCAGCAATGCGCGATATAGTTGCAGCGTTTTATACAACCAATCCCGAAGTGCAGGAACTTTTACGTGTGTTTCTCCTTTATGCACTTGTCATGCAGTTCAGTGACTGTGTTAATGCGCCGCTGCAAGGAGCACTGCGCGGGTATAAGGATGTCACCGTCACGTTTTGGCTCGCTGTACTCTCATTTTGGGGGATTGGGCTGCCGATTGGATATGTTCTTGCGGGGCAAACCAGCCTCGGGCCATATGGATACTGGGGAGGTCTTAATGGTGGGATCATTGTCGGTGCAGTTCTGCTCATGATACGGCTCCGTCAGATCGAGGGGCGTATGCGGCGCGCGGCCCTGGAGAATGTATAAATATCGATGAATGGTGAAATCCACTCTTGAAATTCCTGTAAAAAGTGATATGATGGAGCGGTATGATACGTGGTATATATTCATACCGCACAAATATCTCCCGAAAGGAGATATTTGTTTCGACTATGTGATTTTTTTCACTATAACGATAAGGAGTGGGGTTATTATGGCAGATCAGAAGCATGTTGTCATCGTCGGAGCCGGATTCGGGGGCGTGCGCCTCGCCAAGGAACTT
>CALIBA010000310.1 GCA_938045435.1 uncultured Selenomonas sp. | reverse complement strand
GTGTTCGGGTAACAGGTAGCGGGTAATGAAATCGGCACCGCCGCCGTTGCCCATCAGCAAGACGTCACCTTTATCAAGGTCGTATTTGCTGTATATCTCTTCAAGCAAGGCCCGCAGGTAACGGGCATTTTGTGCACCATTCACGCTCCACGAGCCGCTTGCGCTGTCCGGCGTTTTTACCATCAGCACCGTGGCATCGCCGCGATTAGCAACATATTCGGAAAAGATAGAAGCATTCTGGCCATAGTCATCGATGGCTTCACCATGCAGATACAGCACCAGCTTTGGACCGGCACTGAAAAGCCTGTATTCGCCCCTCAGTCCGGCGGCGCTGAAGGTGTTGGTTGCCCAAAACGTGTTTTCCCCACCGCTGCCATGTGTCATGTCTGACGGTGCGGCTGTGTTCAGAGTGGCACCTTCGGCATGTTTGATGCGTAGTCTGAAATGGCTGCCATTGTCTTCCACGCCGTTATGCGCGGTATCAACGGCAAAAGTCAGGCTGCTTTCGCCTTTGGGAATGGTCAGGGTACGGACTTCATTTTTTACTCCATGTGTTGTACCTCTGCTCGTTATTTCTACCTCAACTGTCACATCCTGCTCGGCAGGGTGATTGAGCAGCAACTTGTATTGTGCCGCCTCGCCTTCTTTGACAACACTCACCCCCTGCAAGCCAAGAACGGGGGTCTCTTGCGGCTGGGCGGGATAGTTAGGATCATCCTGGACTTGCAGGGTGAATGCTTTACTGTAGGTACCTCCGTGCCCGTCATCTGTCGTCACGCTCAGGTTGACGCTTGGCTCCTGGGCAAAGTCGAGATGCTGCCCCGCTTTCAGTTTCAGGGTGCCGTCGGCAGTCACTTCAAAGCGCTCGTCGTTCACGGTATAGGTGTGGACATCGTTGGCATCTTCGTCCGTCGTCGTCAGCTTGCCGATTTCTGCACCGTCTTTGCCTTCCATCACCTGAGTAGCATCCAGACTGATATCAGTCGGAGCATGGTTTTGCGCAGGTGGATTCGGTTTACCGCCGACCAATGCTGCAAAACTCTCAACATTTTCAATATGCCCGGCATCGTCAATGTATTCCGCTCTCACTTTGATGCGCTTACCTGCATCAGAAGCTTTAACAACGTATGTTTCTC
>CALIBA010000309.1 GCA_938045435.1 uncultured Selenomonas sp. | reverse complement strand
CTCCTATATCAAGGAGGTTTTATTTATGTCCAATAAAATCAGGATCCGCAAGCGTGGGAATACATTCTCGTACAGTTTCGAGATTGGAAGAAACCCGCGACGGATGAAGGAGAAAGGAGGCTATGCCAACAAAAACGACGCATACGAGGCAGGCATTAAAGCATACGCCGACTGGAAGAGCGGCAACATCGGCATCACGTCGGAGCGTGTGAATCTGTGTGATTATCTCACCGCATGGCTTGAAAATGTCATGCAGGCGAATCTCAAGCGCAGTACTTACAGTTCCTACGAGAACACCGTTCACGCGCGCATTCTTCCTTACCTCGGTGAGCTGAATGTGCAGGACATCCGACCGCGCAACGTGGATGTGTGGCTGCGCGAACTCGCAAAGAAGGGCTATGCCTACAAGACAATTCACCTTGCAAGGGCAATCCTCTCCATGTCGATGAAATACGCTGTCTATCCTGCTGAACTTATCTCATCGAATCCAGTGACGGGGATCTCCATCCCTCAACTCACACAGCTTCCGCCATACCCATGCGACGCGTCTTATCGAGGCGGGGGCAAAGCCTGTCGACGTTGCCGCGTATCTCGTCCATGCAGATGCAACCATTACGCAGAATCTCTATACGCACGATACGGATGACATGAAGCGAGAGACTGCGCGTATCTTTGACAGGATTGTAGGCAAGTAATATCGTAGGTTCTATTCTTTATCATAAACAAACGGCATCTGCGAACCTCTTTTCCGTTGATCGTATAGGGGGTTCTTGAAAAAGCTCATATTTCCGTGTATAATGCGTTCAGAAATTTACTGTGATGCAGATGGCTTCGTTCTGCGGGGGGATATTTATGGCTTTAATTGTAAAGAAATTCGGCGGCAGTTCTGTCGCAACGCCGGAAAAAATCAAGAATGTAGCAAAACGCATCCTCCATGAAAAGTCTCCCACGGATCAGATTGTCATGGTCGTATCTGCAATGGGAGATACGACGGACGATCTTATCGCACTTGCAGGGCAAGTAGCTGAAACGCCATATCAGTATTCCCGTGAAATGGATATGTTGATGACGACAGGAGAGCAGGTTTCTATTGCACTCCTAACGATGGCTTTCCGCTCCATGGGCCAGGACGCCATCTCCCTCACGGGGGCAATGGCAGGAATGAGAACCGATCACGCCCATACGAAAGGACGCATCCTCGACATCCAGCCGGCGCGAATCCATGCAGAACTGAGCAAAGGAAACATCGTTGTCATCGCGGGGTTCCAAGGTACGGATGATGAAGGAAACCCCGTAACCCTCGGGCGCGGGGGATCAGATACCTCTGCCGTCGCAATTGCGGGCGCAATCGGTGCAGATGCCTGTGAGATCTACACAGATGTTGACGGCATATACTCTGCAGATCCGCGCATTGCAAAAGGCGCACGGCGCATGCGTGAGATCACATACAACGAAATGCTCGAGATGGCACGCCTTGGCGCCGGTGTCATGCAGCCTCGTTCCGTAGAGATGGGACAGCTTTACAAGATTCCCATCCACGTTCGTTCTACATTTACCTCAGAGCCTGGAACCATCATTAGGGAGGAATATACGATGGAAGCAAAGTCTTTTATCATTCGTGGCGTCACCCATGATGAGCATGTCTCAAAGGTTGCTGTCCTCGGGGTTTCAAACGTTCCCGGTGTTGCACATGAGATATTCTCTGCACTTGCTGCAGCAAATATAGATGTGGATATGATTGTCCAAAGCCTACGCAGCGCGGAATCCAGCATTACAGACATGGTGTTTACCGTCGCTTCCATGGATGCTGTGGAGGCAAAAAGTGTTGTAGAAAAAATTTTGGATAAAATCAAAGCAGACGCCGTTGTAATCGACGATGATGTTGCAAAGGTGTCCGTTGTAGGCGCCGGCATGTTGGGAAGTCCTGGGATCGCTGCCCGTATGTTTGGCGCACTGTCCGATGTTGGAATCAACATCGAGATTATCAGCACCTCTGAAATCAGCATCTCCTGTCTCATTAAAGGCGGCAGTGTCAAAGATGCTGTCAACCGCATTCACGATGAGTTTTTCCCATCAAATTAGTATGAGGAATACCTGTATACAGCCTCTTGCGCAGTGGACACAGGTGATAGAAAACGCTATGATTTCCTATGGACTTACATGATTGTAAAAAAGGAGAGCGTATTAAAATGGCGATACAGATGGCAGCATCTCATGCGGCTTCCAAGAGGTTAAAGGATGCAATTTTTGGCGCAAGTGCAGCTTGCCGTGCTGCAATCGAAAAGCATGGCGCGGATCGTGTAACCAATGCCACAATCGGTGCTGTAATGGACGATGCGGGTAACCTTGCACATCTTCCCACAGTCGAGCGTATTTTTCGTTCCCTCCCCATTGAGGACTATATTGCCTATGCCCCCATTTCGGGTCTCCCAGAGTATCTGGAGGCCGTGGTTGACATCACCTTTGCCGGTCGGCGTCCTGCGGGCTGCCTTGGTGCCATCGCTACAGCAGGCGGAACGGGTGCGCTCCGCTTGGCGATCGCCAACTATGTCGAAAAAAGCGAATATGCGCTGACGTCCGACTGGTTCTGGGGAACCTATGGTGTCATCTGCCAGGAGCACGGCTGTGCTCTGACAAATTTCAAGCTGTTTGACGAACACAATCAGTTCAATCATGCGGCATTCGCAGACGCCGTAGAAAACCTATGCAAAGTACAGGACAGCCTCTTGATCATTCTAAATACACCAGCACACAACCCAACGGGATACAGCCTTTCTCTTACTGACTGGGAACATGTGCTTGATGTCATCAATACTTATGCTGCAAAGGGAAAGAAGATAAATCTCCTCATTGATATTGCCTACATCGACTATGCCGGAGAAAAGCTTGAAACACGGAAGTTCATGCAAAAATTTGCACATCTTCCAGAAAATATTCTAGTCATGTTTGCGTTCTCTATGTCTAAGGCGTATACCTTCTATGGACAGCGCACGGGGGCTTTGATCGCCCTTTCTTCCAGTGAAGCCGTGATAGAGGAATTTAATGAGGTCAACAAATATTCCGCCCGTGCAACATGGTCTAATATCAACCGCGGTGCCATGACCCTGCTCACGCGTATTCAGCAGGATCGCAGTGCCTATGCGGCCTACGAGTCAGAGCGCGATGGCCTATATCATCTCGTGCAGGAACGCGGCGAGCTATTTATGCAGGAAGCGCAGGCATGTGGTCTTTCTGCACTGCCGTACAAAGGGGGCTTCTTCCTCGCCATTCCCACAGAACATCCGCAGGATGTCTGTGATCTGCTGCATGAAGATCTGATCTTCGCTGTTCCCCTAAAGATGGGCGTGCGCATTGCAGCCTGTTCCGTCCCCATCGCCAAAATGAAGGGAATTGCATCTAAAGTGAAAGCTGCACTGGATAAAATTTCTTGACATTCTAAAAAAAATTTTTTAGAATAGTGACGTGTGATATTTTTCATGTGTCCATTAGCCCCGGAGGCGTGAGCTGATATCACATTTATGAAAGATGCTCTTACTCTCTAGGGGGGAATTACGTGAAAACCACGGTTATGGCAAAAGCTGCCGATATTGAGCGCAAGTGGTATATTGTAGACGCAGAGAATCAAACAGTCGGCCGCCTTGCAGCAGAAATTGCAAAGGTTCTGCGCGGCAAGAACAAGCCGACTTATACACCGCACGTCGATACCGGTGATTATGTCATTGTCATCAATGCTGAAAAAGTAAGATTTACGGGAAAGAAGCTGACGGATAAGACTTATTTCCGTCACTCCGGCTACCAAGGCGGTACGACGTTCACAACAGCGGAGCAGATGCTGCAGCGCTTCCCTACCCGTGTGATCGAACATGCCGTTAAGGGTATGCTGCCAAAGAACAGCCTTGGCGCTCAGATGTTCCGCAAGCTGAATGTCTATGTCGGTGCACAGCATCCCCATGCAGCACAGAAGCCGGAACCACTGGCATTTGATATTCGCTGACTTTTATAAAAGGAGGAGTCTGTTCAATGGCACAAGTCACTTACTATGGCACAGGACGTCGCAAGACTTCAGTCGCTCGCGTACGCCTCGTTCCCGGTGATGGCAAAGTTACGATCAACGGTCGTGATATGCAGGAATATTTTGGTCTTAAAACACTCGAACTCATCGTCCGTCAACCGCTCAATTTGACAGAGACTGTAGATAAATACGATGTGATTGTCAATGTCTCTGGCGGCGGCGCATCAGGGCAGGCTGGGGCCATTCGCCACGGCATCACCCGCGCACTCATTGAGATGGACGCAGAGCTTCGCCCGGCACTCAAAAAAGCTGGCTTCGTTACCCGCGATCCTCGTGAAAAGGAACGTCGTAAATACGGTCTTAAAAAGGCGCGCAAGGCTTCTCAGTTCTCGAAGCGCTAATATCCTCTTTTTCTGTGACGAGATTGAGGAAAAATCCCCTCTCCCGCAGGAAATGAGGGGATTTTTATTTGACAATTTCTCAAAAATAACATATCATACAAGCAGAAGTAATATGCTTTTAGGAGAGGTTTTGTCATGAAAATTTCTGCGAAGGGACGTTACGGCATCGCTGCGATGATTTTTCTTGCACGCAGTTACGGTATCGTCACCCCTGTCACAATCATCAGTATTTCAGAACATCTTGGTATTTCTAAAATATACCTCGAACAGGTTTTTTCTTTACTCAAACGCAGTCGACTTGTCAATTCCATCAAAGGTTCACAGGGTGGTTATCAGCTCGCTCGCCCACCACGTGAGATCACGGCCTATGATATACTTTCCTCTATCGAAATATCACTGACTGAGAAAGCAGGCAGTGCTTCGGAGAAGGTCGAACATCTGAACCACGTGCTCTCTGCTCATGTATTCAGTGTATTGGATGAAGCCATCTATAACACATTGACGTCAATCACACTCGAGGAGCTTGTGACTGCACTAAATGAACAGGAAACCGATGCGAATCCGATGTACTTTATCTAGGATAATCTTAAAGAACTACTGATAAATACAGTCCTGCCTAAGAGAAAATCCCTGTTCCACTCTATTGTTTTTGCATATGTGAGATGCTATAATACATATGAAAACTGTATATTTCCACTAGGGGAGCGTTTGCTGAGAGATCTTCGGATCGACCCTTGGAACCTGTTGGGTAATGCCTGCGTAGGGAAGTGGCTTGGTTCGTTTGTTTGCCGTTCGGTCTATGCCGGACGGCTTATTTGTTTTAGGAGGCGGTTGTTATGGCGACACAGATGCAGCGTGCACGTGCAGGAGAGACGACAGAGGAAATGTACCTTGTGGCGAAGGAGGAGCATGTGACGCCGGAGTTCGTGCGCGAGGGTGTGGCGGCGGGACGAATTGCAATCCCTGCAAATGTAGGGCACACGAAACGCTGCACACGCGGCGTTGGCGCAGGGCTTCGCGTCAAGGTGAACGCGAACATCGGCACCTCAGATGTGTTCCCTGCGATTGAGCCGGAGCTGGAGAAACTGGATGAAGCCGTCCGCTGCGGAGCGGATGCTGTGATGGATCTCTCGACAGGGGACAATATCGACGTGTCGCGCCGGCGCATTATTGAGCACGCTCCGATTATGGTCGGCACAGTGCCGCTCTATGAGGCGACGGTGGTCGCAATCCAAAAGCACGGTGCAGTGATCGAAATGACAGACGAGGATCTCTTTCATGTGATTGAGCAGCAGGCGAAGGACGGTGCAGACTTCCTAACGCTGCACTGCGGCGTGACGCGTGCCGCAATCACACAGATGAAGGGCGAGGGGAGCAAAATGGCGGCGGTGGCACACCAGGCAATGAGCAACGCGGGCAGGGTGTGG
>CALIBA010000308.1 GCA_938045435.1 uncultured Selenomonas sp. | reverse complement strand
GCCTCGTCGATGACATCATCGTGGACGAGGGACGCCGTATGGATCAGTTCGAGCGCGATCGCAATCGGCATCGCGCGTGCGCGATCGAACGAGGCGCCGCCGCGCGCCGTGAGCAAAAAAAGCGCGGGACGCAGGCGTTTCCCCCCCGAGGAGACGAGATGTGCTCCTACATCCGTTATGAACGGGGTCTCGGAGACTATGGCCGCAGCGAGCGCCGGTTCCAATTCTTCAAGATCCGCCTGTATGACATCAAACATGTCGTTTTTCAATGTCTTATCACCTACATCAACATGCGTCCGCAAGGCGGCACATCGTTCTCTCTGCCTTCCAAAATTCCCTCATATTCTAGCATATTGCGTCTGCACCGTCAAAGTTATTTCTTTTGTAAAATGAGCGCACTTCCGACGGCACGCTCTGTCCCGTCCGAGGGAGAATTAAGCACCGCGCCGCCCGCATAGAGTGCTGAGGAGCCGCCTCCATCGAGATTAATGGCGTTCTGCACCCCAAACTGTACGAGGAGCTGTGCAAACTCCGTCAGCGTCAACCCATGACTGTGGGACTGCCGCCCATCCACCACAGCAAAGATGATTCTGCCATTTTTTGTCACGCCAACCGCACTGCGCGGCGCACGTCCGTAGCGAATGTCCCCTGGAAATTCCTCCTCTCCGGCTGTTACATATACAGAGCCGTCTGCGACAAGACGCGGTCCGGCTCCTAAAATCTGCACAGCATGATCCCATGGCTCCCCAAGAATCTCTATGAGTGCTGTCGGATCACCGAGACGGGTTCCTGCCGAAGAAAAGGCATCCATAGAACTTCCATGAACGGAGACAACATAACCATCTGTCGGAATCGGTGAATCATTGGTATTGATTTCTGCCACGCGCCCCTCTCGAATGACATACTCAAGACCATAGGCATTCGTTTTTGTCGATCGACCATAGGCGCGATTATAGACAACAAGTCCATTCTCCCCCCGCTCTGCGTTGACCCCCGAGATGGGAAGTGTCACCTGATCAATCTTCACCGACCCAGTATAGGAGACAGTGCCAAATACAAACGAGCCATCCGGCATTACGCCGAAGGCACTGCGGTCAAAATAGGTGGTGCCGACAATCATCCCGTCGATCTTTGTCACACCAATCAGTTCCCCGCTGAGTGCAAAGTAGGATGCGTTAATCGCTGCGGCAGCATTCAGATCACGTGCGATGCCGCTGACCGTCTGTCTGCCCGGCACAAAGCCACGTGCAAGTGCCGGCCGCACATCATACTGTTTCGGATCAGCTTCAATAAAGTATGCTGTCACAAGACCATCCGTATCCCGATAGACATAGGTGCGCTTCATCAGTCCCGGTGCAATCTCTTCCTCTTTCAGCTGCGGCAGTGCAGCCTTTACCGCTCCCCCCTGCGGAGGTTCTTTTCTTACAGAAGGCGGTGGAGATACGGATGGGCCTTGCCCTGCGGGCATGACATCGAGAAAAATACGGAAAGGGTTTGTGAGATTGCCGACCTCGTATGTCATTCCTTCCGCCATATTGATGGTGACATAGAAATGCCCATTCCTTCGCGTATAGCTCATCGACCGAATGCGTCCAGTCGATGCGAGCCTGCGCCTAAACAAAGATGTATCCAAATCGGCAAAATCAAAGGTCAATGTACGCCCGTTATTGGAGAGACTTACATGATAAACCGGCATTTCCGTCAGGTCAAAAACAACGCGGTCATGATCTGCACCTGAAAACGTGCGTACATCTGTAAGACCTGCAGCAGCGTATACAATCGAGCTCATTGTGAGCAGCACCGCAGCGGTCAGGACAAAAATTCTCTTAACTATGATATTCATAGATATGCTCCAAACTAACGATATCGGAAAGATGTCTATGCAGCGCAGCCCCTTCCGATGCTTATCTCATCCAGATATTTGCACAAGGTGTGCAGACATGCAAAAGGAGCTGTCCGCAAACAGCTCCCCTGGCATTTTCCATGCCCTATTTTTTTAATACAGTTGGCGAAAGCTGTTTGAACATCATGTCCGCCAGCCCAATGCCGCCGCTCTTGGCTGCTGCATTCATCAGTTCCGTGTCCCGCAAATCTTCGAAAATATCAATTGCGTTGGAGTGTCCAAACAGACCATCCTTCGGAACTGTCGCCCGCATTTGCTTGTACATCATACTGAGGAACATCGCCTCGAAGCCCTCGCATGCCTCGCGCAGCTTCTTTGACTCCTTATCGGCAGCAGTCATTGGATGCTTTGGCTCGTAGGAAAGCGGCTGTGCTGTTTTCACATTCGATTCAGTCTCCTGGGATGCCTCTGCCTTGCGCTTAAGCTCGCCGAGCATTGCCTGAAAAGACTGTGCTTCAGCATTGGTACGCGCAGCATCATAGGAGGAGTTCGCCGCTCCACTCGATAAAATGGAGGCATCACTCAACGGTTGTATCATCATAGGTTTACCCTCTTAACAAAACGTTCCCATGAACGTCCTCTTAGACAATATCGAGCTCGGCATGCAGCGCACCAGCCGCCTTCATTGCCTGTAAAATGGAGATCGTGTCACGCGGCGTTGCACCTACCGTATTGAGTGCCCCAACGATGTCACTGACATTCGTCGTTGCCGGCAAAACGATCGTGCTCCCCTTGTGCTCTTTAACACTGACATCCGGATCCTCTGTGATAACAGTATTCCCGTAGCTGAAGGGGCCAGGCTGTGACACATCGGTATTCGCTTGGATACGGATGGAGATGCCGCCCTGCGTAATGGCAACAGCATCGACGGAAATCTCACCGCCCATGATGATGGTTCCCGTCCGCTCATTGACAACGACACGAGCCATATTATCGGGACGAATGGGGAGTTCCTCAATGGAGGCTACAAAGCCAACGACATTGCCGCGATAGTAGGAGGGGATGGACACATCCACACGTCCGGGATTGGTCGCCTGTGCAATGTTCCCATACTGCGCATTGATTGCCCCCGCTACGCGCGATGCTGTCGTAAAATCCGAATTTGAAAGGGAGATGGAAAGGTGTCCATCTGAGCCAATATCATCTTCAACACTACGCTCAACAATACCTGCATTGACAGCGATACCTACCGTCGGGAATGCTGCCTGAACGCTCGTACCGCCGCGTCCCGCCGTAAAGCCACCCGTCGAAACAGCTCCTTGCGCAACAACATAGACTTCTCCATTCCCTGCACGCAGGGGTGTTTGAAGCAGTGTGCCGCCGCGCAGGCTATCCGCATCAGCGATGGAGGATACCGTCACGTCGATGGTATCTCCCTCACGTGCAAAGGGCGGGAGCGTCGCAGTGACCATAACAGCAGCCGTATTGTCCGGCTTGATGTTGTTCCGATTGACATTGACACCATAGCTGAGAAGCATGTTTGCAATCGACTGGATCGTCTCTGCAGAACTGGAGCCGTCTCCCGTCCCTGCAAGACCGACGACAAGTCCATAGCCCATAAGCTGGTTGGAGCGCATCCCCTGCACTTTAGAAATATCCTTGATGCGCGTTACCGCAGACTCTGCTGAGGCGAGCGATGGAACGGCACCTACAAAAAGAGCAAGGAGAAGCAGAAAGGCCGCGAATTTTTTCATAGAAAGACGCTCCTTTTAGAACAAGATATTAAAGATCTGCGTGAGAATCCCCTGCCGCTGTTTTGCGTTGAGGGGGCCTTTCCCATCAAACCGAACGGTTGCGTCCGCTACCCGCGAAGACAGAATCGTATTGGCGCTGGTGATGTCCTCGGGACGGCACACGCCACGCAGCGTAATCTTGTGCTCGTTGCGGTTCTGCCAGATGGATTGCGTCCCCTCTAAGATCAGGTTGCCGCTCGGGGTAACCTCGACAACGGTAACGGTAACATTGCCTACAGCCCTATTGGTCGAAGAGGCTGTTCCCTTTGCGTTAAAGCTGTCCGACCCGCTCGCTGAAGCCGCTTTCAGGAAATCGAAAATGCCAATGCCCCCGCCCAGCGAAACTGAACCACTTTTTTGATTCGTGCTGTTCTTAGACGCTGCCGTCGTTGTATTCTCGCTGATGATGATGGTCAAGATGTCGCCGACATTCGCGGCACGATGATCGGCAAAGATGTTTCTGGTCACATATCCGTCTTTATGTTGCCATAGGGATTCCGCCGAAGCGGCCGGCGCAAGGCTCACCGATGCCAAAAGAGCGGCGAGGGTCCCCGCAAGCCATTTTTCTTTTCTCATGGTATTATCTCCTTATGGAAACATCGAGTGAATCCTTTACTCAGCCCGAAACTTCCACTGTTTCTTCGTCGATGACGCGACCGCGCAGCACCTTGCCGGAACGCACGTTGCGCACACGAATTAATCTGCCGATGCGTCCCTGTTCCATGGCAATCCCCTCGGCACGGAGGGAGATCCCCCCGCTGTGCACAACGATATGCACCGGGCTGCCAACGCGCAGGACGAGCGGTGATGTGAGCATATTCGGCATGATGACAGTGCCGCGCCGGATGACACGCGCTGCAACGCGCCCTTCCAATACAGAAAAATCTGTTAGGGTTGCAGCGGGTGCCGTCTCCACCGCACGTTCCTCAAGACGCACATTCGCAGATGAAAGCGTACTCTCAGGAGAGATGTCTGCGATGGAAACGAGCACGCGGTCATAGACCATGATCCGATAGTAACTCGTCACACGGCGATAGAGCACGCCATCCACATAGACCGCAATGCCAATGGGGATCTGTCTGCCATAGATGAGTTCTTGTGGGAACTCTACTTCTGCCGTCACTTCTCCCGCCGGAAGCCGCATCGTATTGGGCGCACGCTGCAATCGCACCTCATGGCGCCGCGTCTCCCCAAGCGCCGCGAGTTTTTCTTCAATCTTCTGCTCGGCAAGCTGCGAAATCTGCGCGGAAGAAAGCACGATAGGGAATCGTTCTTCCTGCCATCCATCGTAATAGGCAGCATCAGCTGTCCCCGTGAGAAGAAAAGAGAAGAAGCCACTCCATAGAAACAAAGTGGCTATAAAGACGCCCTTACGGACGATCAACGCTTCAAGGAGTTTGCAATCTCAAGCATCGAATCCGATGTGGTGATTGCCTTTGAGTTGGACTCATATGCACGCTGCGAAACGATCATGTTCACCATTTCTTCAACGATCTGGACGTTGCTCATTTCAAGCGTGCCCTGGGTCAGTGTGCCTGTGCCGTCCGTGCCCGGATTCCCCTCGATGGCCTCCCCTGAAGCCTCGGAAACAACAAAGAGGTTCTTGCCAATGGAGGTAAGTCCTGCGGGGTTGACAAAACGCGCGAGTGTAATCTGACCAACTTCCTGCTGTGTACCGCCTGCAGGTGTGCAGGAAACACGTCCGTCGCCTGAGATGACAATGGAATCTGCCGGTGCATTTGCATCAATCGTGATGCCGTCTGCGATGGGATAGCCGTCTGTCGTCACCATGCGGCGGTTGGAGTCGAGCTTCCACGTACCATCACGCGTATATGCCGTCGTACCATCCGGCATGGAGACGCGGAAAAATCCCTCTCCCTGGATGCCGATGTCCGTCGGATTGTCCGTTGTCTGCAGTGCCCCCTGCGTAAAGACGCGCTGCGTCGCTGCGACCCGCGTACCAAGACCGATCTGAAGCGCCGTCGGGTACTGCCCATCAGCGCCGTTCTGTGCGCCTGCCTCACGCAGCGTCTGATAAACGAGATCCTGGAACTCTGCACGAACCTTCTTGCCGCCGTACGTGTTGACATTCGCAATGTTATGCGCGACGATGTCCATCTGCGTCTGCTGGCCCTTCATGCCGGATGCCGCAGACCAAAGTGCTCTCATCATAGTTATGATCTCCCTCCGGGAACATATTTCAGTCCCAAACGAAATAGTCCTCTATCCTTTTATCGGAGAAACTGTTTTATTTCTTAAATCCTGCTCAGCCGCTGCTGCGTCCGACATCATTGACGGCCTTATCGAGGATGGCGTCCTGCGACTGCACAGCCCTTGACCCAGCCTCATAGACGCGGTAGTTGTTGATGAGCTCAACCATCTCCGTGACAACGCTCGTATTCGACGCTTCAAGCATGCCCTGCTCGATAACACCTGTTGCCTGTGTCGGTCGTGCGCCTTCCTGCGCACGATAGAGATTGTCTCCCTGCTTAACGACGGCATTGGGTGCGTCGAACTGGACAAACCCCATCTGAGCAATCTGCCGCCCATCTGCATAAATCCGCCCGTCACTGGCGACACTGACCGATACGGCTTCCTGGGGAATCGTGATGGGCCGCCCCTGCGCAGAAAGCACCGCCTGTCCGCGCACATTCTGGAGCTGCCCGTTCGCCGCCCGGTAAAAACTGCCGTCGCGCGTATAGCGTGCGCCCTGAGGGGTATCAATGACGAAGTAGCCCTCGCCTGAAATGGCGAAGTCATACGTGTTCCCCGTTGTCTGCATCGCTCCCTGCAGGTGGTCCGTCGCAATCTCATCCACAGCCGAACCAAGCCCAAGCGTACCGACGAGCGGCGCACCGCCCCCGAGGCGGAATCTCTTAAAGCTTGTCACAGCACTGTCGGTCTGATCGTTGATGCGGCGCAGAAGCATCGGCTCAAACTCGCGAATCGCCATATCGTCGCGCTTGAACCCCGACGCGCTCGCATTGGCAAGATTGTTCGCAATCATGTCCGTGTGCTTGGTCTCTGTAATCATGCCAGAGGCCGCAATATAGAGTCCTCTCCACATAGTCTTCTATCCCTTCCTCAAAATAAACTCGTATGGTTAGATTTCGCCGTAAAAATTATTTTTCCTGCACAAAAAAGATTGTCCGCATTATTTCTTTGGCATAAAGCGCAGACGCAGCCCTTTGCTGTGGAAGCGGTCGAAAAAGTCGAGTGCCTTGCCGCAGCCGAGTGCGACGCACGACATAGGATCGTCTGCCACGACAACCGAAGCGCCTGTGTGATGTGCGATCAGTTCCGCCATCCCGCACAAAAGTGCGCTGCCGCCCGTTAGGACAATGCCGCGGTCCATGATGTCTGCCATCAGCTCCGGCGGCGTCTCCTCAAGCACCCTTTTCACGCAGTCCACAATATGCATCACCGAGGTATCAATGGCAGACGATGCCTGTGCCGTTGAAATCGTCACATGTTTTGGAAGGCCCAAAAGCAGATCCCGTCCGCGGATCTCCATCTGCTCACGCCGCGCCGCAGTATATGCCGCCCCAACACGCATCTTAATTTGCTCTGCGGTATGTTCCCCGATGATCATATTGAATTCGCGTTTGACATACTCCATGATTTCATCGTCAAACGTATCGCCCGCAATGCGAATGCTGTCACTCGTTACAATGCCGCCGAGACTGATGACTGCAACATCGGTTGTGCCGCCGCCGATATTGATGACCATAGCGCCCTGCGCCTCTACAATATCGAGATTGGCCCCCATCGCAGCCGCAAGCGGTTCCTCGATGAGCTGAACTTGGCGCGCCCCTGACTGCTCGGCAGCCTCCTGCACGGCGCGCTGCTCGACCTTTGTCAGCCCGGGGGGGATGCAGATCATGACGCGCGGACGAAAGACCACGCTGCGCCCAACGACTTTTTCAATAAAGAAGCGGAGCATACTCTCCGTGAGCGCATAGTTTGCAATGACTCCCTCACGCAGGGGCCGGATGGCGGCAATGTTGCCCGGTGTGCGGCCAATCATCTGCCGTGCATCCTCACCGATGGCAAGCATTTGATTGTTGTCACGGTTGATTGCAACAACGGACGGTTCTCTGAGAACAATCCCCTTATCTTTGACAAAAACGAGCACATTTGTTGTGCCCAGATCAATTCCTATATCCATTGACATGCCGAACATGTAGGAAATCCTCCTAGTATCCCTAGCTCTGTTTACTGCTGCACTGCTTCGTTTGCAGCAGGCTCATTTCCTTCGTCGGCACGTTCTTCCGGCTGCTCCTCTTCTTCCTGCGGGGGAGGAAGGAATACCTGCCGGATCTCCTCGAGCGTCTGTTCGAGGCGTTCGATGTATATGCGCACCGCCTCGTCCTCCCGCCCGAGTTTTTCACTGTAGCTAAGAATACTCTCAAGGAATGTCAGCACCATCTCCGCAGCATATGCCTTTGTGATCTCACGCGCCGTCAGATAGACTTCCTTGGTGCGCAGTTCGTAGGCAATGCGGTCGATATAGTGCCCCCCTTCAATAATATAGCCAAGCGCACACAGCCGTGCACCCAGTTCCCGTGCAGCAACAGCATCCACAGAAATTGGCGTGCCGCTTGCGGCAATTTTGTCATAAAGTGCCCACGCTTCTTCGCACAGTTTTCCGACTTTATCTAAAATCTGATCACGCGCACGCTTCTTCGTCCAAAGTACATCACGCACTGATGGATTTTTCTTCGTGTCATCCATGCTTATTTCCTCCCATTCCCTACGATACATTTCCTAAGCCTTGTTTCCCATTATATGATGTTCGTGGAATATCGTCAATCTATTTATATACAATCATAAAAGGTTTGCATTTTTCATCTGCTTCAAGGTAAAATAAAAACAGGTTCCACCGTATCCACTTTATAAGGAGGAAACTTAATGGAGCGCATTCTAAAGGAAGGTGTGCAATTGCGTTTGCGGCAAGCAGATGCAGGGGACATCGACTATATCTGTACCCTACAGGCGGCAGATGACAACAAGGACTTCATCGTCCCCTTCTCGCGCGAGGATCATACACGCATCACGCATGATGCCACATCATCCATGAACATTATTGTCGAGGAACGCTCAGGCGACATGCGCGTCGGCTATCTCCATATCGCAGGGCTTCTTCTGCCGTCCAAAGAGCAGGAGTGGACACATGTCATCATTGGGAAAAAGGGGCATGGCTACGGTCATGAGACGATGAAACTCCTCAAAGCATGGGCATTTGATGATATGGGGGCACATCGTGCATGGCTCGACTGCAAGGACTACAACGCCAGAGCACTCCATCTCTATGAATCTGAGGGCATGGTGCGTGAGGCGCTCATCCGCGAGACGATTCTCTGCCGCGGCGCCTATGAAAACCTCGTCATCCTCGGACTGCTTGACCGCGAATATCAAGCGCGAAAACGCGCAGGACTGGAACTGTGAAAGGAATGTGACAGCAATGGCAAAGATCAAACGGGTTTTTCTCATCGTGCTCGATAGTTTTGGATGCGGCGCGGCACCGGATGCTGCAGATTTTGGTGATGCAGCATCGTGCAGCACACTGCGCTCTGTGACCGAGAGCGGCCTTTTCCCCGCGGCAAATCTTACCC
>CALIBA010000307.1 GCA_938045435.1 uncultured Selenomonas sp. | reverse complement strand
CCAAATCAAACGAGCCCGTCTTGCGATTAAGCATGGGGATTTGGACGCGGCACGGATATTCAAGAAGTACCCGGCTTAACAGTCGTTAATCTCGATCCGGAAGAGGCTGCAGCCGAATACAGAGAAAGCGTTATTGCTCCTTTCCGGGGACAACTGCCCGAAAGTGTAATTCAGAATATGGAAGAACAACTTTCAGGGTCTTGTACGGTAGAAATTGCGGCTTTCAACCAGTTTTCCGATTTTATCACGGATGCTGATAAAGCAAAAGAATACGACCATATTATCTTTGATACAGCCCCCACGGGACACACGTTACGAATGTTACAACTACCATCAGCGTGGAGTACATTTATTAGTGAGAGTACGCACGGTGCATCTTGCTTAGGTCAATTATCCGGTTTGGAAGAACGGAAAGGTATCTATAAGCAGGCAGTTGAAACACTTTCGGATGCAAACGCAACCCGCTTAGTATTGGTTAGCCGTCCTGAAATCGCACCATTAAAAGAAGCCGCCCGTTCTTCACATGAATTGCAATTACTGGGAATTAGAAACCAGCTATTGGTAATCAACGGGCTTTTGCTGCAATTAGATGAAGCCGATAACGTATCGAAACAGATATATGACAGGCAGCAAAATGCCCTGAAACAGATTCCTGCGGAACTGCTGGAATATCCGTCTTATTATGTTCCTTTACGGTCATACAATTTATCTAATATTGCGAATATCCGCCGGATGCTTTACAATGATAATTTAACAAATGATGCGAACTATCAGCGGATTACCGATGCCAAAGGGATGGATGAACTGGTAAACGACCTCTATCAATCAGGAAAAAGGGTTGTTTTTACTATGGGAAAAGGCGGCGTGGGAAAAACCACTTTAGCCACTGAAATAGCCCTGAAATTAACAAAACTGGGAGCAAAGGTGCATCTTACCACGACTGATCCGGCAAACCATCTGAATTATAACCTGGCTGTTCAGGCTGGCATTACGGTAAGCCGGATTGACGAAGCGGAAGTGTTGGAAGCCTATAAAAACGAGGTTCGCAGTAAAGCTGCGGAAACAATGACAGCCGAAGATATGGAATATATAGAGGAAGATTTACGTTCACCGTGTACGCAGGAAATTGCAGTATTCCGGGCTTTTGCTGAAATTGTCGATAAAGCAGAAAATGAAGTCGTAGTAATTGACACCGCGCCTACCGGACACACTTTGTTATTGCTGGATGCAACGGAAAGTTACCATAAGGAAGTACAACGTACACAAGGCGACACTCCCGCTTCCGTAAGAAAGCTGTTACCACGTTTAAGAAACCCACAGGAAACAGAAATTGTTATTGTGACCCTGCCCGAAGCAACACCCGTATTTGAAGCCGAACGTTTGCAAATGGACTTACAACGTGCCGGGATTAATAATAAATGGTGGGTCGTGAATGCTTGCTTGTCATTAACAGGCACCGAAAATTCTTTCTTGCGGGCAAAGGCGCAAAATGAATTGGCTTGGATTAAGAAAGTAGAAGAATTATCAAAGGGAAATGCTGCCCTGATAGCTTGGAAAAACAACTAAAAACATGAAGATTTTAATTCTTTGTACAGGAAATAGCTGCCGCAGCCAAATGGCACATGGCTTTTTGCAATCATTTGACAATAAACCGGATGTCTTTTCAGCAGGAACAAAACCTGCTGAAAAGGTTAATCCGATGGCGGTAAAGGTTATGGATGAAATGGGTATAGATTTAACCCACCATACCCCTAAAAGTGTAAACCTATATATAGGACAGGAATGGGACTATGTTATTACGGTCTGCGGTGGGGCAAACGAAAGCTGCCCGATGTTTACGGGTGAAGTAAGGAACAGGCTGCATATAGGATTTGACGACCCATCAGAAGCAACCGGAACGCCGGAGTTTATAAACAGTGAATTTCATCGGGTACGGGATGAAATAAAAGCCCGCTTCTATCAGTTCTACATCGACCATATCCAAGGAAAACAAGAATAATGCACCAATATATCTCTAAGTTCAATGTTCCAAAGATGGATTGCCCATGCGAGGAAAATTTAATCCGTCTGAAATTAGGCAATAGCCCCTTAGTGGAGCGTCTCGATTTCGACTTGGCGGAAAGAACCTTAGTTGTCATCCATCACGGGGAAGTGAAGTCGATTCAGGAACAGCTTGAAACATTAAACCTCGGTGCCAAGCTAACAGCATCTTCTCTCTGCGATGAAGCAAAGTCTGAAACCACCTCCAAAGTTCAGAGACGGGTGTTGTGTTGGGTGCTCGTCATCAACTTTCTATGTTTCATCATAGAAGCCACAACAGGCATCATCTCCCAGTCGATGGGCTTGGTCGCAGACAGTTTGGATATGTTGGCAGATGCTTTGGTTTACGGCATGAGTCTGATGGCTGTTGGAACAACTATAGCCCGTCAGCAAAAAGTAGCAAAACTCAGTGGCTACCTTCAAATTTCACTGGCTGTATTGGGGCTCATCGAAGTTATCAAACGCTTTATGGGCCTCGAAACGCCCCCAGACTTTTTAGTTATGATTGTCATCTCGTTCATTGCACTAATCGCCAATACAGCCTCTCTATGGTTGTTGCAGCGCACAAAGAGCAAGGAGGCCCACATACAAGCCAGTGTTATTTTCTCAGCCAACGATGTCATTGTCAATATAGGAGTCATCGTTGCAGGGCTGTTGGTTGGACTATTGAACAGCAACGCCCCTGATTTGATCATAGGCATCATTGTCTTTATCGCGTATGTCGAATATGTCATTCTCTGTACTTCTCAGTATGGCTCAAAAGAAAGAGAATGACATATT
>CALIBA010000306.1 GCA_938045435.1 uncultured Selenomonas sp. | reverse complement strand
GCTGGACCCGCCGAAAGCGCTCGGTCTTCCTGCCAATCGCGCGATGCAGCTGACCGTCACCGGCAATACGAACATCTCCATGACAGGCGGCCTCGGCGGCAACGCCATTGCCATTCAAAAGAGCGACCGCTTCGGCGAAAAATCTTACGAAACAAGCGGCACCACACGCATCCGCATCAACGGCGATCTCACGGTTGCGGGCGCACGCACCGATCAGTGGGGGATTCCGCTCAACCGCACCAACGTCCTCTCACGCTTTAACAATGCCGGCATCTTGACACAGGTGGACGGCAGCGAAGTCGTCGTGGGCAAAAAGACCAACATGACCGTCTACGGCAACGGCGTCACGACAAACGCCGCAGGCAGCAGGGTGCTCCTGTCCGGCGGCGGACACATCACGGTGCCTGCGGGGACAAAGTACAGCTACTATGCCCTCGCTGCCTACAAGGGCTCTATTTTCATGAATATGGGAGACAACGGAACAACCCCCGGCAACGGGAAAAGTCCCCTGCTCATGGAGGACGTAAAGCTCGACGGCGATCTCTTTGCCCTGCCCCAGGGTCAGCTCAATGTCGCACTCATGACGAACCAGTCCTATCTCCACGGTCTTGTAGACAGCGGCGGTACGGCCAATATCTATCTCCAAAACGGCGCGAAGTGGCTGAATGAGGGGCGCAACGCACGCTACTACCAGGACGATGAGGACATCGGTGCGGGCACGGTTCAAAAGGTCGGCGGGAAAAGCGTCTACACCGCAAAAAGCCATGTCACGAACCTTTTCGGCGGCACAAGCGAAGCGGCACGCGGCATCCTCTACCAAAAGGACATAAGCCCCATCACCATTGATAATTACAGCGGTCATGCAGCAGCGATCTATCGCCATAACCCTGCGGCGCCGACCGCCATCCAGGGCGGCGGCATCGTCATCGGCAACGCCGTCGGTACAGAGAACGTCTTCACGCTCTTTACCGATGCAAGCGGCGTGACCGCAGCCAATCAGGACAACGTCCTCAATGCGCTCGCCGGAAAGCTGACCTACAAGAACTACACGGACGGAAAACTCACAGGAAAACTCGCCATCGGCGAGGGACTGACGACCTCCTCCATCCATAAGGACATCACCTTCCGCACAGAGCAGGGCAGCTTTGACGGGAATGTCACGCCACCGAGCAATGAGCAGACCAAGACCAAATTCACCGCACAGCTCACGCAAAAGGACGTCCCCGAATACAAGACGGCCAACGTCGAACCCACGCCCGGCAATTACAAGTTCACCAAGGATACGAAGATCGCCCATGCCAGCTTCAGCGGTGCCATCTACGCCAGCTCCTTCCCCGACCGCCCCATCCAGGTGGATGCGTCGGAGCGGCAGCTCACCTTAGAGGGCAGCGGCAGCGGCTTTGTCCTCGGCATGAAAAACGATGGGAAAAAAGGCATCTCCGTGACCGCCGCAAAGACACTGATAGACGTCAAGAGCAGCGGCGGCAAGGCATTTGGCATCTGGAACCTAACGGAGGGAACCACCATCCGTGTCAAGGGGGATCTTGACATCACGGCGACGAGCAGCGAATCCGCCAAAGGGCTCGTTGCGAGCCGGGGTGCCGCCATCGAGACAGACGGTCTTTCGGTAACGCTCAACAAGGGCTCCTCGGACGGCTGGGCCATCGACAGCAACGGCACCGTCACCGTCAACCGCGCAGGCACACACAAGACCCTTCTAAGCGGCAATATACGAACGAGTACACATGGTACTGTTGATCTGTCGCTCACGACTGCGGATTCCACGCTCCACGGTGTCATTCAACGCGACAATGCAGGTCCTGGTACGCAGATGACGCTCCAAAACGGCGCCGTCTGGAACAATAAGGACTACAACCAGTCCCCCACCGTGCTCACCGACGTGCAGTTCACCGGCAGTGCCCTCAGATTTTTGCAGGGCGGTGCGAATGCCGATAAGGCCGGCACCATCAACCAGATGGATGCGCGCCCGCTCACCATCGACCGATACAGCGGCCACACCAATATCAACTACACGCATAAGGCCTCTGCCCCCACTGTCTTTGACGGCGGCGCGGTCAGCGTCACCCAGTCGGCGCCCGATTCCTTCATCACACTGCGCACAGATCAGGCCGGTGTGACGGCGGACAACCAGAACGCAGTCCTCGGCGCACTCGCCGGGAAACTCAGCTATACTGGATATGCGGATAAGAATCTCACAGGCAAGCTGGAGCTGACCGAAGGTGCCACCGCATCGGCAGTGCGCAAATATATCACCTTTTCCGCACCGCAGGGCAGCTATGATCCAAACGACCCGCGCAACGGCGGCGGCGTAACGCCCCCGCCCTCTGGTGAGGAACAGACCGAAACGTCATTTACGACACAGCTCTCCGGCAAGCAAGACGATGAATACATCGACGCAAAGGTCAAACAGGATGATGGCAGCTATCGTTTCACCAAGGATTCGACCATCACCTACAAGAATAACTCTGCTTCGCGGCGGGGGGCCATCCTGCCCAAGACCGATCTCAACATCGACGCCTCCGGCCGCGTGCTGACGATCAAAACCGGCGGCGCGCAGGAAAATGTCACGGAGGCCGCCGGCGTCCGGCTCGCCCCAAGGAAAACGACCCGGATCAAAGCCGGCACACTGCGCCTCCTCGTCAACGAGGAGCCGTCTGCGGGCTCCTTAAAGAAAGCATACGGCATCCAGGGCGACAAGGGCTCGCTCACCATCACCGGCATGACGGAAATGGACGTCGCCGGAACCGAGGTCAGCCGTGGTGTCAGCGTCTTTATGGATGACAGCGTCACCCTCGACGGGCTGCGCGTGAAGGTGAACACCGCCGCCGCAGACGCAGCCGCGCTCTATACGGGCTATACGGGGCGGATCAGCGTCAACGCCAAAGACGGCGCGGCGGGCAGCAGCCTCGTTCAGCTCGGCGGCGATGTCGTCGTCAAAGACGCACAGGGGCGCATCGACCTCGCGCTGGTCGGCAGCTCCTCCTACCTGCGTGGGCTGGCCTTTGGCGACGGCACGCTCCACATGTGGCTGAAAAACGGCGCCGCATGGACAAACGAGGAGCGGCGCACAGGACTGCCGGAGGGCTACGCAGGCAGCCGCGTGGATGTACTGACGGGCGGCGCTGCACCGGCACAGGCAGGGCTCATCTTCCAGAAGGCCGCCAACACCATTGCCGTGGATCAGTACAGCGGGCACACGCGCGTATTCTATGAACACGACGCGGCAGCGCCGACACATATAAAGGGCGGCGCCCTTCTCATCAACCATGCAGCACCGAGCAGCAGCGTCACACTGACGACAGACAACAGCGGGCTCAATACCGATGCCGCAGCCTCGGCTGCCGAGAAAAAGCGGGTCGATGAGACGCTCGGCGCACTCGCGCACAAACTCTGGTACCGCGCCTACAAGGACGGCGAACGCAATCTCACAGGATTTGTGCAGATCGCCGACGGTCTCACCGCCTCGTCGGCACAGAAACGCATCGAAACCATCACATTCGACAATACGAGCGGCAAGGGGCTCTACGGCACACCTTCCGCCACACAGCAGAATAAGACCACGTTCACCACAGGCATCATCGGCGAGGCGGCGCATGACATTGAATACACAAATGCCGGCGTGCGCCAGGAAGACGGCAATTATGTCTTTACCAAGGACACGACAATCCGTACCGGCGAGAACATCATCAAAGCCGGTGCATGGCTGACCACGTTCAGCGCGGCCGTCTCCAACTCGGATGTAAAGAACCCTGTTGACATCGATCTCAATGGTAAAAAACTGACGGTAGAGACCAAGACAGATCTCAGCACCGTCGGCATCACGGCGATCGGCAACGGCGCGACGCTGAACGTCAAGAACGCCGGCGCGATCACCGTCAACGCAGAGAATACGGGCGGCTCACAGGTCGCAGCGATTTACGCGAACAGCGGCGGCAAGGTGCACATCCAAAACGGTGGTACGGATCTCGAATCCAAAGTGCTTACGGTGCGTGCAAACAATAAGAACACCAAGACAAACGTCGCCGTCATCAAGACAATGAACGGCGTCCCGGGCGCCACCTCGCACATCACCATCGACGGTTTGGTCGATGTCCTTGCCGAGGGCAATAAAGACGATCACAGCGGCGCCAACGAGGCAGTGAGTGCTGTCGCCTCAACCATCGACATCGGCGGCGGCCGTATTTTGACCAGGGGCGACACCTGGGCAGCGATTCGCGCCTACGGTGAGTTCGTCACCCAAAATACCGGCATCGTCAACGTCAACGTCATCAAGGGCGCCGACGGCGTTGCTGTAGGCGCAGGGACAAACCGCACCGTCATCGAGGGCGACTTCTCCACGAACGGCGGCATGGGGACAAAGGGACGCATCAGCGTCGGTCTTTCCACCCCCGGCTCCTACTGGCTCGGCAACTACGTCGATACGCACGGCTACGGCGTGACCCAGGGACAGTACGGCTCTGTCAACCTCTTTATGAAAAACGGCGGCTATTGGAAAGGCTTTGCAAGCGGTGTCATGCATGTCGAAATGTCCGGCAAAGACACCAAATGGATTGGCTTTAACATCGAGGATGGCATGAAGCTCACCCTCTCAGACGGTGCAACCTGGTACAATGCCATAACACCCGAGCAAAAGGGATGGAAGAACGTCGATGCCATCAGCCGCGTGAGCGAGCTGCGCGGCAGCGGCGGCATCATCGACATGACGGGCACCAACCGCTTCCTAGGTCAGGGCAACAGCCTCGATCAAACGGGCGTCCCCGGTGCTGCGGTACAGGGCAAGTGCTCCACCATCATCGAAAAGGGTCTTGGCGCAACGGGCAATCTCGAAATCGCCTCGTACAGCGGCGCTGCGACTGTGCGCTATCGCCATGATCCTGCGATGCCGACAACCATCTACGGCGGTACGACGACCATAAAGAAAGCTGCTGCCGGCAGTACGCTCACCATGCTGACCGACAGCGCAGGTCTGCTCACCGACTCTGCAAAACCGTCGGACGTGAACCTCGTGAACGCCACACTCGATGCACTTGCCAAAAAACTCTACTATACGGCATACAAGACCGGCGAGCGCACCCTCACGGGCAAGGCAGCCATCGCTGAGGGGCTCACATCGGCATCCGCTGCAAAGCGCATCGAAAACATCACCTTCGATACCGCCACGGGGCAGGGCAGCTATGTCTATACACTAAAACCTGAGATCACAACAGACCCGATCACAGAGAGCGAGACCCTCTCCCGCGACCGCAAAGCGCTCGCGGAGCAGCCGAATACCAAGGGCGGCCGCGTCGTTTCCGCACTGTATACGGAAAACACTGCCTATAACAAACAGCATCCGATGGTCGTCGACCGAAAGGGCTATGCCCTCACCGTCGAGGCGCACAGCAAAAATCAAGTTGCGAACGCCATCTACATCGGGGGCAACAAGCACGTAGAGATCATCGACAGCAGCGCTGCGCCGAAAGCGCTGACCATCAAGGCATCCAATACCGATACGCGGGCGGCAAACGGCATCTATGTCGATGCCAACGCCTTCCTCACCATCAAAGGCCCCGTCGTCATCGAGGACGTCCATGCCAAGGGCTACAACGCCTCTGCCATCCAGACGACCAGTACCATCGGCGCAAAGAGTGGCGTCACCATCGACGGTGATCTCACCGTCCGCGCGGTACGTGCGGATCGCGTGGATAAGAACCATAACGCTGACGACGGGCGCAACCTCAGTGCACTCGTGACGACCGGCGATGATACCAGCATCATCGTCCGGGGCAGCGCCGACATCCAAAACGTACGGGGCAGCGCCCTCAAGGCAGTCGGCGCCGGCAGTCTCATCGACATCGGCGGCGGCACCATCTCGGCGGCAGAGGATGCCGCGCACCAAAAACAGTATTACGCCGTACGCGCCGAAAAAGGCACCGTGCGCATCAACGCGCCCGGCGGCACCGTCGGTCAGAAAAAGACCAACATCACCGGCGACATGTACGTAACACGCGAATACGGGAAAAAAGTCATTGAGTACAGCGGCGGACAGCTGCGGGAATTCGAGAACAAGGGCACGCTCTCTGTTGCGCTGACCACGGCGGATTCCTCCTGGACGGGCGCCGCGACCTACGCCGTCAATAAGTCGGACTTTGGCGCCGGCGGCTTTGTCGCACATGATGCAGGACAGTTTGACCTCACCCTGCAAAACGGCGCACAGTGGCGCAATGTCCTCCGATCCAGTGCCGATACGACATGGAAGGGCAGCCATATCACCCATCTGACAGGCGGCGACAGCGCAGCACGCGCCGGGGTCATCTTCCAGCAAAACGATAAAGATCTCACCGTCGATGCGTACATCGGCCATACCAAAATCCTCTTTGCCCACGATGCGGCAAATCCCACCATCATGAAGGGGGGGAACGTCGTCATCGGCAAAGCCGCGGGCGGCAGCCGCATCACCATGACGACGGACGGCACAGGTCTTAAAATAGGCTCTGCGCTGACCGCGGACAAAAACCAAGTGAACGCGACGCTCGACGCCCTCGCCAAAAAACTTTACTATACCGCATACAAAACGGGCGAGCGCAACCTCCTGGGCAAAGTGGAGATCGCCGAGGGACTGACGGGCTCGTCGGCTTCCAAACGCCTTGCGGACATCACATTCGATGCGGCAGGCAGAGGCGGCTACCTCTATACCCCCCTGGTCGACCCTCCCAGCACGCAGACCCAGACCGCCTTCACCACGTCCATCACGGGCGGGGAGGAGCACGACGCCCCATACCGCAATGCCGGCGTGCGCAAAGCCGATGGGCAGTATATCTTTACCAAGGATTCCACCATCACGAGCGGCAAGGATCTCATCCCTGCGGGCGCATGGATGGGCAGCATCAGCGCGGCGATCTCAACGACCAGTCCGACAACGCCGCTGCGCATCAATCTAAGCGGAAAAAATCTGACCGTCAAAACCAAAACCGATGTCAGCACCACAGGGATCAGCGCCATCGGCAACGGCTCTCAGCTGCACATCAAAAACGCTGGTGCAGTCTCCGTTGAGGCAGAGAGCACAAACCACGGACAGACCGCGGCCATTTTCGTCAACGGCGGCGGTGCAGTACACATCGAAAACGGCGGCAGCCAGCTCGATAAGAAGGTTCTCAAGCTTCGTGCAGTCGGGAACACCAAGACCAATGTCGCCGTCATCAAATCCATGAATGGCGTGACGGGCGCTGTGTCCAACATCACCATCGACGGCCTCGTCGATGTGCTGGCCGACGGCAATGACAAAGTCAGCGGCAAGGGCGCCAACGAGGGCGTGAGCGCTGTCGCCTCGACCATCAACATCGGCGGCGGCACCATCCGCGCCGTCAATGGCGCCTGGGCTGCCATCCGCGCCTATGGCGAATTCGTCTCAAACAACTACGGTACAGTCAATTTCAACGTCACCAAGGGAGCAGACGGACTTGCCAGCGGTGCCGGAAACAACCGCGCCCTCATCATTGGCGATGTCGTTACAAATGGCGGCATGGGCACAAAAGGGCGCGTCAGCATCGGTCTTTCACGGCCGGATTCCTATTGGCTCGGCAACTATGCCGATACCCGCGGTTACGGCGTGACCCCGGGACAGCTCGGTGCTGTCAACCTCTTTATGAAGGGCGGCGCCCACTGGACGGGCTTTGGCAACGGCGCGATGAAGGTGGAGATGAGCGGCACGGGCACCTACTGGACGGGCTTTAACATCGGCGACACCATGCAGCTGAAGCTCTCCGACGGCGCCATTTGGTACAATGCCATCACCCCCGAACAGAAAGATCAAAACAACCGTGCCGTCATCAGCAAAGTACAGTATTTCTCCGGGCGCGGCGGCATCATCGACATGACGGGCGCACGGCGTTTCCTCGCCGAGAGCAGCAGTCTGAGCGGCGCTCCGGTACAGACCGGCGCCTCCTCGATCACACACAAGGGGCTCGGGGCAGCCGGCAGCCTTGCGATTGCAGAGTTCAGCGGCAGCACCAAAGTGCTGTACCGCCACAACCCTGCGGCGCCGACCACCATATATGGCGGAACCGTCACCATCGGAAAAGCCGGGGCGAACAGCGCCATCACCCTGACGACGGACAGCGCAGGTCTAAAGACGGCCTCCGGCAAGCCCGCTGACAAAAACCTTGTGAGTGCGGTGCTCGATGCGCTCGCGCAAAAACTCTACTACACAGCATATACGACCGGCGAGCGCAACCTCACAGGACGCGCAGAGATCGCCGAAGGCCTCACGGCCTCCGCTGTGAGCAGGCGCATCGAAAACATCACCTTTGACAAGGCGAGCGGACAGGGACGCTATCGCTATACCCCGCTCCCGGAGCCGCCGCCGATCCCCGTGCCGCCGACACCGCAGCCGCCGCCGACACCTAGCCCAACGCCCATCCCAACACCGAGCCCCGGTCCCATCCCCATTCCGACCCCGAACCCGGCGCCCATTCCGACGCCAACCCCAACCCCCATCCCGACACCGAGCGCGGCACCCATTCCGCGCCCCGCACCGACGCCAAGAGCGGCCGCTGCATCGCGCATTGAATACGGCAGCTATGAAACAAAACTCATGCGCGGCGTAAAATCCGGCATGACCTCCTCAACGATGACATGGCGTGCCGAGGCGAACGACCTCATGAAACGCATGGGTGACCTGCGCCTTTCCCCCGGAGATCTCGGCGCATGGGCACGCGTTTACCGCGGACGCTCCACAGGCGACAAGGACAATA